>JBDNAO010000309.1:0-8887 GCA_039768375.1 Desulfobacterales bacterium
CTCTATCTGAAACGGTTGGTCGTGGGCGGATTCGACCGGGTATTCGAGATCAACCGCAACTTCAGAAACGAAGGCGTTTCCACCCAGCACAACCCGGAATTCACGATGCTCGAATTCTACCAGGCTTACGCCACTTACGAAGACCTGATGGATTTGACCGAGCGGTTGGTGGCAGAGGTGGCCCTAAAGGTAT
The DNA here is from genome assembly GCA_039768375.1 of Desulfobacterales bacterium. Lineage (GTDB taxonomy): Bacteria > Desulfobacterota > Desulfobacteria > Desulfobacterales > SG8-13 > JARFQH01. Next base: position 194 of record JBDNAO010000309.1, read on the forward strand.
ACGGTTCGACATCCATTTCCTACCAGGGCCACACCATCGAATTCAGTGGCCCGTGGCGGCGGTTGTCGCTGCTGGAAGCCTTAACCACGATCGGCGGGGTCGAGGCCCGTCTGCTGGAAGACCGCAATGGACTGCTGGCTTTTGCGGAACGCAGCCAAGTGCAGGTTACCAAGACCGGACGCATCGGGAAGGTGATCACCAAAATATTCGATGCATTGGTCGAACCGAAACTGATTCAACCCACCTTCATCGTCGGGTATCCGGTCGAGGTGTCGCCGCTGTCCCGCAGAAGTGAGCGCGACCCGGGGCTCACAGATCGTTTCGAACTCTTCATCGCGGGGCGCGAGATCGCCAACGGTTTTTCCGAATTGAACGATCCTGCGGACCAGAGAGACCGATTTCTGCAGCAGGTTGCCAACCGCGAGGCCGGTGATGAAGAGGCCCATTTGATGGACGAAGCCTACATCGAGGCTCTCGAATATGGCATGCCGCCGACAGCCGGCGAAGGAATTGGTATTGACCGCCTGGTCATGCTTCTGACCGATTCACCTTCAATCCGCGAGGTGATTTTGTTCCCCCACATGAAGCCGGTTGAAAGAGGCAGGGGATAGCTGTTTGACAGCGGCCGCGGCCGACCGATCGGCCTGGAGCCAGTTACCGGACCTCAACGAATATGTCTTTCGAATATTTTATCGGCGGTCGCTACTTGAGGGCCCGACAGAAGCAGGCCTTTATCTCTCTGATTACGATCCTCTCCACTGCCGGTGTCATGGTAGGGGTCATGGCGCTCATCGTGGTGATCGCCGTCATGTCCGGTTTCGAATCGGACCTGAAGACGCGTATTCTGGGCGGTCAGGCTCAGGTTGTCATCATGCGCCAGGGCGGGGCATTCAATGATTATCGGCGGGTGGTCACCTATGCCGAATCGGTTGACGGTGTCCTGGCTGCCGCGCCGGTGATTTACGAGCAGGTTATGCTGCGCTCCGCCCGCGGCGTTTCCGGAGCCGTGCTCAGAGGAATCGATCCGAGCAGCGCCGGCAAGGTCATCAAGACGCTGGAGAACATCTCCTTGCCCGCCGGAGGTGACGCGGCAAACCGCCCAGAGAACGCCGCTGCCGGGACACCCCCCATCGTACTGGGAAGAGAACTGGCCCGAAATCTGGGGGTGGTGAAAGGGGATAAGGTTTACTTGATCTCACCCCGGGGAATGCTGTCACCCATCGGGCACGTCCCGGCCATGAAGCAGTTTCAGGTGAGCGGTTATTTCGAATCCGGCATGTATGATTTCGACGGCTCGTTCGCCTATATCCGCCTTGACGACGCCCAGAAGCTGCTGCGGATGGATGATGCCGTATCGGCCGTCGAACTGCGCGTCGAGGATGTTTACCATGCCCGCAAGATCGCCGATAAAATAACCACCGGTCTTGGTTTTCCATACTGGGCCTGGGACTGGGTGCGAAAAAATCAAAACTTGTTCACGGCCCTCAAACTCGAAAAGACCGCCATGTTCATCATCCTGACGCTGATCATCCTGGTGGCCGCCTTCAACATCGCCAGCACCCTCATCATGATGGTCATGGGTAAGACGCGCGATATCGCCATCTTGAAAGCCATGGGGGCAACCGACCAGAGCATCCGAAAAATTTTTGTGTTCAAGGGGATGGCCATCGGCTCGGTCGGTACAGCCCTGGGGGTGCTGCTCGGCTCATTACTCTGCACCGTTCTCAAGCACTACAGCATCGTCGAACTCACCGGCGACATATACTATTTCACCACCAAACTGCCGGTTCGTCTCGAGCTTTTAGATGTCGTGATCATCGTCGCGGCGGCACTCGCCATCTGTTTCGCCGCCACGCTCTATCCGGCGCGGCAGGCATCCAAACTCGACCCGGTCGAGGCGATACGTTATGGATAAAACCGGCACCCTATCCCTTTCCAGCCGGCCGGCCGGAAAGGGTGACGCGCTGATGGCCTTGCGGGATTTGAGCAAGAGCTACAACGGCAGTGGCGCCCGGATCGATATTTTAAAAAGGGTCGATTTCGATTTGGTTGCGGGCGAGACCTTGGCGGTGGTGGGGGCCTCCGGAATCGGGAAATCGACGCTGCTGCACGTCCTGGGGACACTCGACCGGCCCGACAGCGGTCGACTGTTCTTCAAGGACCAAGATGTTTTGCGCTATGACGACAAAACGCTGGCACGGTTCAGGAACGAATCGATCGGCTTTGTTTTTCAGTTTCATCATCTTTTGTCCGAATTCAGTGCACTCGAAAATACGATGATGCCGGTCCTCATACGGGGGCGAAGCAAGAGCGCCGCGCAGGATGCGGCCGAGGCCATCCTGGTCAGGGTCGGCCTCAAAGATCGCCTTCATCATCGGGTCACCAAGCTCTCGGGCGGTGAACAGCAGCGGGTTGCTTTGGCAAGGGCCCTGGTTCTCAGACCCGCCCTTCTGCTGGCGGACGAGCCGACCGGCAATCTCGACCAGGGCAACAGCAAACAGGTCCACGAGCTGTTGATGGAATTGAACCGTGAACTTCACATGACCCTCGTTGTCGTGACGCACAATCTGGAACTCGCTGCGCTCATGGCCCGGAAGGTGACGATCGCATACGGTCAATTGGTTGGCACCGATTGATCGATGTCGATCTGAGTCCATTTAGCAACGGACGCCGGCCTGAGGGCTCACCAGAAAATAGCGTCACATTCTGGACGCTGATGCATCCCGACCGTCTGCCGGTGCGAAAACTCGAAATATCGGGATTTAAATGTGTTTTCGCGCCTTGCCGGCCGTGCGCCTCAACGTCCGGAATTGCGAACTGATTATTTCGTGAACCCTGCGGGGTTTTCCGGGGGGCTGCTGGATTGAAGGTATTGGGATCATGTTGAAACGCTTCATCTGGGTAGTGGTTGCCGCCTTTTCTGTTTTGCCGGTCACCTTGCTGGCAGCCAGAAAACCGGTCAACGTTCTGATACTGCCGTTCGAGATCAATGCGGCCGAAGATCTGGCTTATCTCAAGACCGAAATTCCGAAGGTTATCGGCCAGAATCTCACCCAGGAGGGAGCCACGGTTTTGTCAGCGCCGGAAGCCTTCGTGTCTCCGACAGGCAAACCGGATTTGAGCCCTGCGAACATCCGGCGGACGGGAGAGGAAAGCGGCGCCAACTTCGTGATCTGGGGAAGCCTGACGATGATCGGTCAGCAGTTCAGCCTGGATGTCCGTCTGCTGGAAGTATTCGACCCCAATCCCCCGAAAGTCTTTTCGATTGTCGGTCAGGGTCTCGAAAACCTGCCGTTGAAGGTCAAGGAACTGGTCAGCGACATCCTGGTGGTGATTTTCGAACAGAAGAAAATATTAACGATCCAGATCGAGGGCAATGAACGGATTGAAGCCGACGCCATCCGGAAGGTTATCAAAACCGCCCCGGGTGACATCTATTCGGTTAAGAACCTGTCCGATGATCTCAAGGCCATATACGGGATGGGTTATTTCGACGACGTCCGGGTCGAGGCCCAGGACGAACCCGATGGCAAAGTCGTGGTGTTTCAGGTCAAGGAGAAACCGACCATCCGTTACATTCGGTTTGAGGGCAATCGGGTGTTCGACGACAAGGAATTGAAAGAGAATATCACGCTCAAAACCGGTTCGATTTTAAACATTTTCCAGATCCAGAACAATGTTCAACGAATCGAAGGGCTGTATAAGGACAAGAATTACCACAACGTCAAAGTGGAGTACAAAATTCAGGAGGAACCCAATAACCAGGCCGATGTGACCCTTGCGATCGAAGAAGGGAAAAAGGTGCGGATCGAGCACATCTTCTTCGTCGGTAACAAAGCCTTCACCGACAAACAGCTCAAAAAACAGATGAGCACCTCGGAAAAGGGATTTTTTTCCTTTATCACCGATTCCGGTGATTTGAAAAAAGAGGATCTGGACCAGGATGTCAGCCGCCTGGAAGCCTATTACCAAAACCAGGGCTATATCCGTGCCAAAGTCGGTGAACCGCAGATCGAATACAAGGAAGATGGGATCGACGTCACGATCAAGATCGAGGAAGGGCCGCAGTTCGAGGTGGGGACGATCGATGTCAAGGGAGATTTGATATTTCCCAGGGAAGTCCTGCTCGATAAAATCAAGCTGCGAACGGGGGAATTCTACAGCCGCACGTTGCTCCGCGACGATCTGCTCGCATTGAGCGACCTGTATTCGGATGAGGGGTATGCGTTTGCCGACATTACCCCGCTCATCGACGAAAACGCCGAAAAGCTGGTGGTCAACATCACCTATCAGTTCGACAAGGGCCAGCAGGTATACTTTGAGGAAATCACCATCGCCGGCAACTCCAAAACCAGGGACAAGGTGATCCGCCGCCAACTCGAAGTTTACGAACAGGGGCTCTTCAGCGGTTCCCGTTTGAAGCGCAGTGTCCGCAACCTGAACCGCCTCGATTATTTCCAAGACGTGAAAGTGAATACGGTCAAAGGCAGTGCCGATGACAAGATGCTGCTCAAGATCGACGTCGAGGAAAAGTCCACCGGCCAGTTCAGTGTCGGCGGCGGTTACAGCAACACCCAGAAAGTCTTTGTTGTCGGTTCGATTTCGCAGCGTAACCTCTTCGGTCGCGGGCAGATTCTCACCCTGCAGGCCGAAGCGGGATCCGTGGATCAACGCTATCAGTTGTCCTTTACCGAGCCGTGGCTGTTCGACATCCCTCTTTCGGCCGGATTTCGGGTGTACGATTGGACGACTGAATATGACGCCTATGACAAAACCAGCAGAGGGGCCTCCATTTTCGCCGGCTACCCGATATACCGGGACACCCGCCTCAGTGGGAGCTTTACCTACGACCGGGCCAAGCTCGATAACATCAATTTCCTGACCGCACCGGCATCGATCCTGAAGCTCGTCGAGCAGTTCGGCAACAGCCCCATCACCACTCTGAGCGTTCTGGCATCGATCAACTACGATACCCGTGACCGGATATTTTCGCCCACCCAAGGCGCAGACCACCGTTTCAGCGTCGAATATGCGGGGCTGGGCGGCGATGTCGGCTTTACCAAGTACATCGGTCAGGTTTCCTGGTACGTCCCCATTGTTCGGAAACTCGTCGGTCACGCGAAAGTTAAGGGCGGTTACGTGACTGAAAATTCCGCTGGGGTGCTGCCGGATTACGAACTGTTTTATATGTACGGCTTCAACTCGGTTATCGGTTATGACAGGGACGAAATCCAGCCCAGGGATTTAAGGGGCGACTCGATCGGAGGTGATAAATTCGCATTCGCCAATCTGGAATTGATTCACCCGCTGCTGCCGAGCTTCGGTCTGGACGGGTTCGTTTTCTTTGACATCGGGGCCATTACCTCGAGTCAGCCCGGTGCCGAGCCCCAACAGTTCAACTCAGATTCTCTGCGCAAAAGCGTCGGCTTGGGGGTCAACTGGAATTCACCCATGGGTGCCATCGCTCTGGCATACGGATTCAAGCTGGACAAGAGGGAGGGCGAAAGTTCCGGCGCTTTTGAATTCAATATCGGCGGCGGCTTCTGAAGCGTCAGCATACGCTGCTTGATTCATGGGCAAGATAGAGATAAACTGATTCGTCAAAAAATATTTTGGGCAGCCGATCGGCCCGGTGCGGGCGTCTTTCGGACAAAGGACCCATCGGTCTGAAGGTGCTTCCCGGGCCGGCCGTGCCGGTGATCTGCTGCCAAGACTCTAAGAATATGGATTAAAGGGGGAAAAAGATGCAACAATACAAGGTTTTTGTTTCGGTTCTGACGGTTTTGTTGATGCTCAGCGGGACCGGTTGGGGAGCCGACGTTGCCAAAATCGGTGTCGTCGATGGCCAGCGCGTGCTGGAAACGTCCAATGCCGGGCAGGCTGCGCGGGCCCAGATCAAGCAGAGTTATCAACGGATGGAAGAAGACATGAAGAAGAGGGGCGCTGAATTCGAAGAGTTGAAAAAGCAATTCGAGCGCAATGCCATGGTGATGAGCCAGGAAAAACGTGAAGACTCGCAGCGGGAAATGCAAATCAAACAGTTGGATCTTCAACAGCTCGGAAAGAAATACAGCGGCGACCTCAAGGAACTGGAGCAAAAACTGACCGAACGCATTCAAAAAGACGTCCTGGATTTGGTCGCAGTAATCGGCAAAGAGGAAGGTTATCTTCTGATTGTCAGCAAACCCGCCGTTCTCTATAACCCGACCGCCATTGATATTACCGATAAACTGATTCAGAAGTACAATGCGAAATATAGTCAAGGCAAAACCAAAGCTTCCAAGAAAAAATAGCGCCACACGGATGTCACCGCTGGGCGGACACCCTGATCGGCCGAAAAGGACGATTTAATGGAGATCCCACTCAAGCGCCTCGCCGAGCATGTCGGCGGGCATGTCAGGGGCGATGGCAATAAAATCATTCACGGGGTAGCTCCTTTCGAGACGGCCGCCGCCGCCGAGATTACCTTTGCCGATGGACCCAAATTCATCAAGCGCCTACACCAATGCACCGCCGGTGCCGTTATCGTGCCGGAGGAGATCGATGACGAGACGTCGAATCTGCTGCAGGTGGCCAACCCCAAGGCGGCCTTTGCCCGGATTATCACTCTTTTTCACCCCCCGTTGGTTTCATTCAAGGGGATCAGTGAACGAGCCGTGATTGGTGAAAGGTTCCGCGGTGGTGAAGACATTGCCGTTGCCTCGATGGTATCCATTGGGAACGACGTTCGCATCGGCGATCGGGTTGTCCTTTACCCCGGTGTGGTTCTCGGCGATGAAGTGGTCGTCGGCAACGACACGATCGTGTACCCCAACGTCACCATCCTCGATCGTTGCCGAATCGGCAGTCGGGTCATCATCCAGGCCGGCACGGTTATCGGCAGCGACGGTTACGGGTTTGCACCCGATGGCGGGGCCCATGTCAAGATCCCGCACCTGGGTATCGTTCAGATCGATGACGATGTCGAAATCGGGGCCGTGAACACGATCGACCGCGCGACCTTCGGCAAGACCTGGATCCAGAAAGGGGTTAAAACCGACAACCTGGTTCAAATCGCCCACAACGTGACGGTTGGCGAACACACCCTGATCGTCGCCCAGGTCGGCATCGCCGGGAGCACGACCATCGGCCAGCATGTGATTCTGGCGGCCAAGGCCGGAATCGCCGGTCACCTTTCTCTCGGCGACAACAGCATCATCGGCCCCATGACCGGCATCGGCAAATCAGTCGAGCCGGGCCAGATCTTGTCCGCGGGGCTTCCGGGGATTCCTCACCGGCAGTGGCTCCGGATGCAGCGGGTCCTGCCGGAATTGCCCGAACTGAAAAAACGGCTTGCCGCCCTCGAAAAAGAGGTGGCGCGTCTGTCCGGAAAGGCCGAATGACAGACGATCGTCGACAAAACGCCGGCTGATCACCGTATCGGCGAATCGTCCCTTGCAAATACCTTTTTGCTGCATGCCGGGGGTAAGATAATGAATAGCGTCTTCGATATTCAAAAAATTTTTGAAATGCTGCCCCACCGTTACCCGTTCCTGCTCATCGATCGCATCATCGAACTGGTTCCGGGTGAAAAGATCGTCGCCCTTAAAAACGTGACCATCAACGAGCCGTTTTTCCAGGGCCACTTCCCGGAGATGCCGGTGATGCCGGGCGTTCTGATCGTCGAAGCCATGGCCCAGACCGGCGGGGTTTTCTATATTGCCTCGCGGCCGCCGACCGAAGCGGGGTACATCTTTTATTTCATGGGTATGGACAAGGTGCGTTTCCGGAAGCCGGTCGTTCCAGGTGACCAACTCGTCATCGAAGCGACGCTTCTCAAAATGCGCAAAAATGTCACCAAGATGGCGGGCAAGGCAACCGTAAACGGTCAGCGGGTCGCCGAGGCCGAACTGATGGCCACCCTGGGAGAGAAGAAATGATTCATCCAACCGCAATCGTCAGTCCAAAAGCCGAGATCGATTCAAATGTGGAGATCGGGGCGTATTCAATCATCGGAGACAAGGTGTGCGTCGGTTCCGGGACATCCGTCGGCGCTCACGTGGTGATTGAACCGTATGTGATCATCGGGCCGAATTGTCGTATCTTCCAATATGCCGCCATCGGCGCCATTCCGCAGGATTTAAAGTTCGGGGGAGAAGTCAGTTATGTGAAAATCGGGCGCGGATCGATTATCCGCGAGTTCGTCACCATTCATAGGGGGACGACCCGCGGCGGGGGGGTGACCGAGGTCGGCGAAGAATGCCTGCTGATGAATTATTCCCACGTGGCCCACGACTGCAAAATCGGCCGCCGGGTGGTCTTGGCCAACAACGCGACCCTGGCCGGTCACATCACCATCGGGGATTACTGCACCATCGGGGGGCTTTCGGCAATCCATCAATTTACCAAGGTCGGCGAATATGCCTTCATCGGCGGCAAGACGGGTGTCCCCAAGGACATTCCTCCCTACGTGATCGCATCCGGCGAAAGGGCCCGCTTGCACGGTCTCAATCAGGTGGGGCTCAAGCGCCACGGCTTTTCGCAAAAAACGTTAGGGGAACTCAAAAAAGCCTACCGCATCGTTTTTCGCATCGGCCTGACACTCAACCAGGCGGTCGAACGGGTGAAGGCCGAGGTCGATCAAGTCCCGGAAGTGGTCAAATTTATCGATTTTATCAAATCCGCCGAACGGGGCATTACCCGTTGAGGCCGGCA
>JBDNAO010000310.1:0-13487 GCA_039768375.1 Desulfobacterales bacterium
CGGGCAAATGGTTAAAATAGATTGACATCACAAATGAGAAGAAATCTTTTGTCACTCTCGTTTCCGTCATGCCGACGATCATCGATCCATCACTCCGGCTTCCCGCTCGTATCAAGTTTACATCAGGCGCGTATCAAGCGGCCTTTTCTTCCATCGCCTTGTTGTATTCGCCGTAACGCGCAGCGCCGTTGCAACTGGCCCGATGGTGGAACACTCTCTGGGCGGCGGTAACTGCATCGGCCCTCCCCTGCCAGGCTTTGAGGGCATGCTCCTGTAAGGCCCGACCGTAAGAAAAGCTGAGTTCCCAGGGATGCTTTCCGAGTGCGTTCATCGCATTCAGATGCTCGGTCGCCAACACGGAACTCTGGCCGCCTGAAAGAAACACGATCCCGGGCACGGCCGCCGGAACCACCTGTCGGAACGTGCGCACTGTCCTTTCGGCCACTTCCTCGGCACCGGCCTGTTTTGGACACTCTGTTCCGGATAGAACCATGTTCGGCTTGAGTAACATACCTTCCAACAGGACGCAATGTTCAAAAAGCGCGGTGAAAACACCTTTCAGGGTGGCGGTCGTCACGTCCTGACACCGCTGTATGTCATGTGGACCGTCCATGAGCACCTCGGGCTCGACAATCGGCACCAGGCCGGCTTCCTGGCACAGCGCAGCGTAGCGTGCCAGTGCGTGAGCGTTGGCATCGATACAAAACTGACTCGGTATCTCCTTGCCGATGGTGATCACTGCACGCCACTTGGCGAACGTCGCACCGAGATCCCTGTAGGCGGTCAGGCGTTCGCGCAGACCGTCCAGACCCTCGGTGATTTTTTCACCACTGCATCCGGCCAGAGACTTGGCGCCTTTATCGACCTTGATCCCGGGCAGAATCCCCTTGCCGCTCAACAGCTGCGGAAACGCGACACCGTCTAAAGATTTCTGCCGCAGGGTTTCCTCGAACAAAATCACCCCGCTGATGTATTTTTCGGCATTCGGTGTCGTGAAAAGCAAATTCCGGTAGGCCCGACGGTTTTCTTCGGTCGACTCGACCGCGATGCTGTCGAAACGTTTCTTGATGGTAGGCTGGCTCTCGTCGGCCGCCAGGATCCCCTTTCCGTCCGCAACGAGCTGCCGTGCTGCAGATTCAAGCTTTGCGCGATCCATACATCACCCTCCTTTCGGTTTAACCAGTAAAAGATACAGGACGCGAACTGCTTCAAAATAGTAATCCTGATTGACCGGATTTCAAGACCGCTTCCCGATTTACAAAATTCACCCACCGTGCTAAACAAAGCCGGAATTGCGAACTTTTTTTTCGTGAATCCCAGGATGAAGGAGCCGAATAATGAGTGTCGAACGGGAATCCATTGATTTCGACGTAGTGTTCGTCGGCGGTGGGCCCGCCAGTCTGGCAGGCGCCGTCCGGTTGATGCAGTTGGCACGGGAAAAAAACATGAGCATCGAGGTGGCCTTGATCGAAAAGGGTGCCGACATCGGCGCGCACTCTGTCAGCGGGGCCATTCTCAATCCAAGGGCCCTGCATGAACTCATGCCGGATCACATTGAAAGGGGATGTCCCGTTGAAGCCGTCGTTCAAGGCGATGCTTTCTATTATCTGACCCGAAACCGCGCTTTCCGGGCCTTCCTGGTGCCGCGCTACCTCCATAACAAGGGGTTCTACATCATCAGCCTGTCAAAATTCTGCCGCTGGCTGGGCGGAATAGCCGAGGAAATGGGGGTTAATATCTTCCCGGGATTTGCCGGCAACGAAGTTCTGTACGACGAAACAGGCCAAACGGTAACCGGGATTCGCACCGGCGACAAGGGGCTCGGTAAGGAGGGCGAACACAAAACCAACTTCGAACCCGGAATCGACCTTATGGGCAAGGTGACGGTTTTCGGCGAGGGCGCCCGGGGCAGCCTTTTCAAACAAATCGAAGAAAAACTGAACATCGCCGCCGACAGGATGCCTCAGGTATATGAAACCGGGGTCAAGGAGGTCATTCAGCTGCCGGAAAACCATTACTTTGCAACCGGCAAGAGCAACGACATCCACTTCCTTGGCTACCCGCTCGGCATGAATACGCCCGGAGGCGGCTTTATTTATGAGATGAAGGACAGCAAGATCGCCATCGGATACCTTACCGGTCTGGGGTATGAAGATGCGCTGATCGACCCTTACGATATGTTCATCCGGTTCAAACGCCACCCATTCGTGTCCGGTATCATCCAGGGCGGCAAGGTCATCGAACAGGGTGCCCGGACGGTTTCCACAGGCGGTTATTTCAGCATCCCCAAGCTGTCGGCCAACGGTGCCGTTTTCGTGGGCGGCAGTGCGGCGATGCACAACTCGCCGGCCCTAAAGGGAATCCATGTATCCATGAAATCCGGCATGCTGGCCGCCGAAGCCATCATCGCGGCCATCGCCCGAAACAGCTTCACCGAAGAATCCCTGGACGCCTACCAGACCCTCTTTGACGCCGGCTGGCTGAAAAAAGAAATCTACGAGGGCAGAAATTTCGCCCAGGCGCTTGCCAAAAAGGGGGCGGTCAAATTTATTCATCTGGGGGCCCAATACGTCAGCAAGGGTCGCGGATTGATAGAACGGATGCCCCTGGAGGAAGACTGCACGATCCTCGAGGCCGTCAAAGCCGGCCCAACCATCGGCAATGAAAGTCCGGACAAATCCGCCTATGACGATAGCCTGTATGTCGACAAACTGACCGGCGTGTATCTTTCAAAAACCAAACACCGCGAGGATCAACCGTCGCATCTGATTGTTCACGACACCCATTTGTGCGTCACCCGGTGCTTCGACACCTATCGCAGCCCCTGCACGCGCTTTTGTCCCGGCAATGTTTACGAAATCGAACCCGATGCAGGAACAGGCGAGAGACGGCTCAAACTCAACCCTTCCAATTGTTTTCACTGCAAGACTTGCGATATCAAGGACCCCTATCGCAACATCACTTGGACCTGCCCTGAAGGCGGCGAAGGCCCAGGGTACACCGTTGTTTAACGGAAAATCATTAAAGCCTTCCCTTGCGCAGAATAGCCACCAGCAGCCAAATACCCATCAGAGCGGCGGCAGTGAAGCCGATGATCCCGATCAACGATATCCCGTAAAACAGGGGAGGAATCTCGGATATCACGATCAACGCCGAACCAATGATCAGGGCGGCGATGATGATCGAAAAGGAGAGGCGGTTGCTGATTTGGTCATGGGTGGAAAGGGTGCGCTCGAGCCCCCGGTCTTCTATTTTGAGGCAGAGCTGCTGCCGGCGAACCTGGCGCGCGATGTCGAGTAAATCTTGAGGGAACCGCCGGGTGAACTTTATCAGATCTGCGGTCATCTGAAACGCATCGGTCGACAGGCGTTGCGGTGAATATCGCTCCAGGAGAACACTCCTGATAAAAGGCGCGACCCGGCTGAAGAGGTCAAATTCCGGGTCGAGTATGCGCGCCACACCTTCAACGGTGGTCATGGATTTCATCATCAGGAAGATATTCGGGGGAATCCGGAGCCGGTGACGCGATGCCAGCTCCAGCAGATGATGGAGCAGTTTGCCAATGCGAACGTCTTTCAGGGGTCTGAAGAGATGATAGGCCATGAAATCGGTGACGTCGATTTCGAAGGCGCGACTGTCCGGTTCTTCCTCCCAGTCCGTGAGTTGCAGCAGGACATTGGCGACTTTTGGCGCGTCCTTTTTGACGATTCCGTCGAGAAGATCGACAAAGGTCTCGCGGGTTTGTCGGTCGACGGAACCCACCATCCCGAAATCGATCAGACAAATGACGTTGTCCGGCAAGACGAAGATATTGCCGGGGTGGGGATCGGCCTGGAAGAAACCGTGTTCAAAGATCATGCGCAGCAAAATGTCGGCCCCGCGCGAGGTGATCAACTTGCGATCGAGTCCTGCGACATCGAGCTGCCCGATATCCGAAACCTTGATACCCTTGACACACTCGGTGGTGAGAACCCTTGTTGTTGACAGCTCTCGGAAGACGGCCGGAATACAAGTTGAGGGGTCGTCACTGAAGTTGAGCGCCGCTCGTTCCATGTTAGCGGCTTCGAGGAGGTAATCGAGCTCTTTTTCCAGTGTCCGGGCAAATTCTTCGACAATTTTTATCGGGCGGTGGAAGGCCAGTTCCTCGATGTGGTGTTCCATCAGGGTCGCCAGATGTAGCATGATTTCGAGATCGACCTCGATGACTTTCTGGATGCCGGGCCGCTGGACCTTGAGCGCGACCTCCCGACCGTCTTGCAACTGGGCCCGGTGCACCTGCCCGATGGAGGCCGATGCCAGCGGTGTGTCGTCGAACTGGGCAAACAGATTTTCGAGCATTACCCCCAGCTCGGTCTCGATGATCTTACGGGCGGCGTGGGCGGGAAACGGTGGCACCTTGTCCTGAAGCTTGGAGAGTTCCTGCAGAAAGTCGACCGGGATCAGATCCGGACGGGTGGATAGAATCTGTCCGAGCTTGATGTAAGTCGGGCCGAGCTCTTCGAGGGCCATCCGCAATCCCTGCGGTCGGGTGAGCTTTTCGACCTTGATCGGCTGTTTTTTGGATATCAGCTGCAATCCGGCGGCAACGTACTGGTCAAGCTTCAGCAGTTCCAGTAAATCGCCGAAGCCGTATTTGAGCAACACGGCCAGAATCTGCCGGTAGCGGTTCAAATTGCGATACGTCCGGCCGATGACGCCGATTTTTCGGATGCTCAGCATGTAAGGTCTCGCCTGCTGTTTTCAATCCCGCAAGCACACGGGTTCACGCAAAATTAGGCCGCCCTTTTGGCCGTTGCGCCACGTGGCCGTCGAGGCGTGTAAACGCTTTAATATCATTATATTAAGGGTTTCGCAACGCAGCCGAAAGGAATACATCGGCGTCCAGTATGTGACGTTGTTATTAAGTGGGCCCTGATAGGGACAATGGCCTGTTAACGGATGATCAAGCGGTCTCTGCGTCCTTGTTGATCGCCTTCTTCAACTCCCTGATCTCCTTTTTGATGGCTTTCAGCTCCTCGCCGGTGACGATATCCATCTTTTTGAGGATGTCTTTGACCGATTTCTCCACCCGGTTTTCCAGGTTGCCCTGTACATCTTCATATCTTTTTTGCAGTTCGTTCAGAAATTTCTTGCCGTCCTGCTCGGTCATCTTCCCTTTTTCGACGACCTCGCGCGCCAGCTCTTCCATCTCATCCTTGGCCAGCAGGGCCATCCCGATCCCGGTCAGCATGGCTTTCTTGACGATATCCAGCATAGCTTTCCTCCTCTCGCTGAAAAGTGTATCGCAGTGCCCTTTCGATGGTAAATGGTTTCTTAAAAATTGTCTCAGACAATTTCTCAGTGTCCGCCCAGAGACGGTAGCTTTCGACCCTGGCCAAGGCCGCAGCAATCTTGCAACCGTCCCGCAATGCTTGCGGGACCCGGGCCGAAAGATGCCGTTTATGGACGGGCACTGGTTACTTCAGTTTGCCCAGCAGTGCACCGGCAATCGTGTTTTTCTGGATCTCCTTTGTGCCTTCGTAAATCTCGGTAATCTTGGCATCCCGATAGAACCGTTCAACTTCATACTCGGTTATGTAGCCGTAACCGCCCAGCAGTTGGATCGCCTCGTCGGCCACTTCGACCGCCGTTCGGGCCGCATACATCTTGGCCATTGACGTCAGCTTGGGATCGATGCGGCCCTGGTCGAAATTCCAAGCCGCCTTGTAGGTCATCAGCCGCGCCAGTTCGATTTTTGTGGCCATGTCCGCCAGTTTGTGCTGGGTTACTTGATACTGGGCGATTTTTTTGCCGAACTGCTCCCTCTTCTTTACATAATCGAGCGCCCGGTCGAAGGCGCCCTGGGCGATTCCCAGCGCCTGGGCCGCAACCTGTATCCGGCTTTCGTCGAAAAAATGCAGCACATGGTAAAAGCCCTTGTTTTCCTCGCCGATCAGGTTGGCCGCCGGTACCCGCACGTCTTTGAAGTTCACTTCCGTCGTGGCCATCATGTGGATGCCCATTTTCTGCCCCACGTCCGCGGTCGACACCCCCGGGCGATCGGCCTCAACCAGTATCAAACTGATCCCGCGATAGGTGGGACGGGCCTCTGGGTCGCTCTGGCACATGACCGAATAAAACCCGGCCAGCCCGCCGTTGGTGATGAACGTCTTGGTCCCGTTAATGACCCACTCGTCACCGTCTCTGACGGCGGTGGTGTCCATTCTGGTGATGTCGGACCCGTGGTCCGGTTCGGTGAAGGCCCCGGCCGAGAGCATGCGGCCTTCGGTCACGGCAGGCAGATATTTCTGCTTCATTTCGGCGCTGCCCCAATGCAGAACGATTTCCGAAGCAAAACTCGAGAGGGCAACCGCGCTGCCCATGGTCGAATCGCCGCGGCACAGCTCCTCGACTACCAGAATGTCCTCGAGGCATCCGAGCCCCTGCCCGGAATACTCTTCGGGGAAATGAACGCCGACCAGGCCGATATCACAGGCCTTGCGCCATATTTTTTCGGGGAATTCGTGTTTTCTCTCCAGCTCCAGCACCAGGTCTTTATCGAACTCTCCCCGGGTGAATTCCCTGACCGCCTTCTGGATATCCTTCTGCGTCTTGTTCAGCTCGAAGTCCATTATGCCTCTCCTCTATCGGTTAAATGGTGGGTTCCCGCAAGTTGAAGCGGCTCGCAACCGGCGGTCATTACGATCACCCTGGAACAACCGGCTCGAGTTTTCAGTGCCGGGATATTTTTTAAGAATCCGTAATTATTGAATTTAAAATATATACAATTAGCATATGATCTGCGTCTTTTGCAAGGGATTTGAGGACCCTTCTCCGGCGTGCTTTTTATGGATCATGGCGCTCTTGAACACAACGAGGACGAGCTGGAAATCACCTTCTGCTCGGTCTCCTCAACGATGCCCCTTGACTGTTTGACCCAACTGGCCTAAACAATTTCAAAAGGGCCGAAATCTGTGTTAACATCAAAACTAAAGGAGAAGAAACCCAATGACGTATACGGTTGCTCTGGCCGGAAAGGGTGGTACAGGCAAAACGACCCTGGCCGGTCTGTTGATCAAATACATGGTCAAAAATGGCAAGACCCCTATTCTGGCCGTGGACGCCGACTGCAACGCCAACTTGAACGAAGTGCTGGGATTGAGCATCGCGTGCACCGTTGGGGGCGCCCGCGAAGACATGAAAAAAGGGAGCGTCCCCAGTGGGATGACCAAGGATATCTTCATGGAAATGAGGCTCGAAGAGGCCATCGTCGAAAGTGACGGGTTCGACCTGATCGTCATGGGCCAACCGGAGGGTGCCGGATGCTACTGCGCGGCCAACAGTCTTCTGACCAATTTTCTCGATCGCATCCAAAGCAACTACCCCTACGTCGTGATGGACAACGAGGCCGGTATGGAACACATCAGCCGCCTGACCACCAAGAACGTGGATGTGCTCCTGGTGGTTTCCGATACATCGCGTCGCAGCATCCAGGCCGCCGTTCGCATCAACCAATTGGCCAGCGAACTCAACATCGTCATCGGCAAGAGCTGCGCCGTGATCAACCAGGCCAAGGAGCCGCCCTCCGCAACGGTTCTCGACATATTAAAGAACGGCGGCCTCGAACTGGCGGGGACCGTTCCCGCCGATGATACGATTTATGAATTCGATCTCAACGGCCGTCCTACAATCGAGCTGCCGGAAGACAACCGTTCGGTTCAGGCCGCATTCCAGATCTTTCAAGAGATCGTCAAATAGGTTCACCCATTGACCCCGGATGGCTATATGAGAAAAACTGGCTTCCTGTATGATGAAAGATTTCTGCTCCACGAAACCGGCCCGTACCACCCTGAAGTACCGGAACGGCTCACTGCCATCTACCAAGGTATCGAAGAGGGCGGGCTGCTGCCCAAACTGGTCCGCATCAAAGCCAACCCCGCCCAACGACGGTGGATCGAGACCGTCCACGACAGTGCCTACATCGACCGCTTCGGCGATACCTGTTTCTCTGGGAAAAGGGTCTTCGAACATCCGGACAACCAAATATGCGCCGACACCTATGATGCCGCATTTCTGGCCGTAGGTGGCATCCTGCAGACCATCGACATGGTGATGGGGGGCGATATCGACAACGCGTTTTGTGCCGTGCGTCCGCCCGGCCATCATGCCGAGAGGGACCACGCCTTGGGCTTCTGCTACTTCAACAACGTGGCCATTGCCGCGCGCTATCTGCAGCAAAAGTGGAAAATCGAAAAAATCGGTATCATCGACTTCGACGTCCATCACGGTAACGGCACCCAGAACATCTTCGATCAGGACCCAACCGTGTTTTACTACTCCATCCATGAGCATCCCACCTTCAGCTTTCCGGGCACTGGCAGAGAGTTCGAATTCGGCTCCGGCCCCGGTTACGGGTACACCAAAAATAACCCGGTCCTGCCGGGCCAGGGCGACGCAGAGTACACGGTTTTGGTGGAGGAAAACCTGGTCAAAGACTTTGAGCGGTTTCAACCCGGTTTCGTGCTCGTTTCAGCCGGCTTTGACGGCCACAAGGACGACGATATGTCAGACGTGAACCTGACCACGGAGTGGTATTCTTGGCTCATGGGGCGGATTTTGGAAATCGCCGACCGCCACTGCAACGGACGGATCGTCTCGGTGCTCGAAGGCGGCTACTGCCTGCAGCGTCTGCCGGAACTCGCCCGCAACCACGTCGTCGCCCTGTTGAAAGAATAAATGGCAGCGCTGAAACCTTTTGATTTTTTGTTGCCATTTCCGCTTTTTTTTTGAAAGACGCACACACTGGAGGTAGACAATGTTTGTCAGCCGATCGATGACCCAAAAGGTAATCACCACCGGTTCGGAGGCGAGTGTTTTTGACGCCTACGAGAAAATGTCGCAAAACCGGATCCGCCACCTGCCGGTAATCGATGCCGACGGCCGGCTGATCGGTATCGTAACCGATCGTGATATCCGCAGCGCCCTGCCGTACAGCATGATAAAGGACCCGGCCCGCACAACGGAGACGGAAAAAGTAAAAGATCTCAAGGTCAATGATATCATGACGACCGACCCGAAAACGATCGGGCCGCACCACACCATTCAGGATGCGCTGGTGCTGATTCAGGAGCTGAGGGTCGGCGCCCTGCCGGTCGTCGACAAGGAGGGCAAACTCAAGGGGATCCTCTCCGTGCGTGACCTGCTGCGCGCTTTTATCAATGTGCTGGGCTTCGGCCAGCCGGGTACCCTTTTGTGCATCCTGGTGGAAGAAAAGGTCGGCCAGATGAAGAAGATCGTCGATGCCATCACCGAGGAAGGCATTTCTTTCGGCAGCGTTCTGGTGGCGCGGTACTTCGAAAAAGACAAGCGCGCGGTCTTTCCTTACCTGCTGACCCAGAATGTGGCCCGCATCAAGCGCAAGCTCAAGGACATGGGGTATACGCTGGTTGACCCGATGGAGTGGTACCTGGACGAATTGCCGAAATATGAAAAGGAGTGACCGACCGAGGGCGATTGTGGCCGGCCCCGATGAAGAGCTTTATATCTACTATCTGAAGGGCCGTGTGGCACCGGAAATGGACCTTTCGGCCCCCGGCTTCATCGGTAACTGGGAAGAAGACGGGTTTTCCTTTCTCTTCTATAGCCGGGCGTGCCGGAAGAGAATCGCCGCGCTCCTTGCGGCCCAGCCCCAGTTGGATATGATCGACGCCTTTCAGATGCCGTATGCCGAGTGGCTCGGAGAACGCCCGGTCTCCTATTCCGTCGGCCGGTTCGATATCGTGCCGGTCTGGGAAATCGAACGAAAAGAACACGACGCCGGAGGGGACCTTCACCGACTCATTTTGGACCCCGGAGTGGTTTTCGGAAGCGGTACGCATACGACGACGCGTGACTGTCTGCGCGCCCTGGAAATCGTTTATGCTGAGGAGCGCCCGCAATCCGTCATCGACCTTGGTTCAGGAACAGGGGTTCTGGCACTTGCCGCCACAGCTCTGGGCAGCCGGTCGACTCTGGCTGTGGATAACAATCTGCTGGCCGTCCGCACCGCCGCAAGAAACTTTCGGTTGAACGGCATGAACGATCGCATTCTGGCGGTTCAGGGCCGGGCAGAAGCATTTATCGAACATCCGGCGGACCTTCTGCTGGCCAACATCCACTACGATGTCATGCGCCTGCTGGTGAAGTCCGCCGGGTTTCTGCAAAAAAAATGGTTTATTCTGTCAGGGCTGATGCGCAGTCAAGCCGGCGCAATTGGAGAGCAGTTGGTCCGGGTTGGGTCCATCTTACGGCAGCAATGGATCGGCGAAGGCCTCTGGCATACCTTTTTGGGAATGAATCCGCAGTGAGAGTGCCCATTTGGAAAGTGACCTTTATAGAGTCTGTTGAGGCGGAGCGATGATCATCAAATGCTGGGGGTCCCGCGGATCGATACCCGTTTCCGGGAAAACCTACCTCAAGTACGGCGGAGACACCACCTGCATCGAAATTCGAACCCAGAGCGGCGACATCATCATCATCGATGCCGGAACGGGCATCCGCCGTCTCGGCAATCAGCTCCTCAAAGAAAAACGCCGCCAGTTCCACTTCGTCTTTACCCATGCCCACTGGGATCACGTCATGGGATTTCCATACTTCAAGCCGCTCTATTCTAAAGAATCCGAATTTCGGATGCACCGCTGCCCCTTTCACAGTAAGTTTGTGGAAACAATACTGTCCAAGGTCATGGCACCGCCTAATTTTCCCGTGAAATACTCGGATATCAAGGCTCGAATGCATTACGAAGAGGCATGCCCGACCGATTTCGAAATCGGATCGGTGAAAGTGGTCCCTATTCCGCTCAGCCATCCCAACGGCGGCAGCGGATACAAGTTTATCGAAAAAGACAAGACCTTTGTCTTTTTGACCGACAATGAACTGGGATACATTCACCGTGGTGGTCGAGCATATCGAGACTACCTCGACTTTTCAAAGGAAGCCGACCTCTTGGTCCACGACGCCGAATACACCCCGCGGGAGTATGCAACCTTCGTCGAATGGGGCCACTCGGTGGTCACCGACGTTCTCCGGCTGGCCGGTGAAGCCGGTGTCAAGCAACTCGGTCTATTCCACCTCAACCAGGACCGCACCGATCGGGCCATGGACAAAATTGTCGCCGACTGCCGCAAAAGGATTGCGGCGGCGGGTCACCGCCTGAAGTGTTTCGGGGTTCGGTGTAACGCAAAATTCGAGCTCTGATCCAAGCGCAAACAAATGAAAGGCTCATCCAAAAATAACATCCCGCTGTATGACTTGATCAAAAAAGCGGCCGGCGACCTGACGACGGCAAAATATGGGATCGCCTTGACCGGGGCGGGCATTTCGGTGGAAAGCGGGATCCCCCCCTTCAGAGGCAAAGGCGGCGTATGGGAAAAAATCGATCCGATGGAATATGCCCATATCGATGCCTTCATGAACGACCCGGCCAAGGTCTGGGATGTTCTCATCCGAGGCATGAAAGACGTGGTCGATCAGGCACTGCCAAACGATGCCCACAAGGGTCTCGCACGCCTGGAAGAACTGGGGATCATCAAAACGATCATCACCCAGAATGTCGACGGTCTGCACCAGGCTGCGGGTAGCACCGACGTCATCGAATTTCACGGCAATTTCGCCTGGCAGTCTTGCCTCGACTGCGGCCGGCGCTGCCCGACCCGCACGATCGAGATGGACCGACTCCCCCCGCGGTGCACCTGCGGCGGCATCCTGCGGCCCGAATGTGTTTTTTTCGGCGAACAGATCCCGCCCCGGCATCTCGACCGCTCCCAGCTCCTCGCTATGCAATGCGACGTCATGTTGGTCATCGGCACCTCGGCAACGGTGCAGCCGGCGGCAACCATACCGATCATCTCCAAGCACTCCGGTGCTCGGGTGATCGAAATCAACACCGAACCGACGCCTCAGACACACAGCGTCAGCGATTATTTGATCGCAGGCCGAGCCGGAGAAGTGATGCAGCGTATCGTAACGGAAGTGGAGCGGAAAAAAAGAGTGGGCTGACGGCCGCCGGACGGGACGCACACCGTGGTCTTCCCGCCGGCTCCGCCACAGAGGCCGGAAACCGACGCCCTCCCGATTGAACCGAAGCGCCTTGTCATTACACTCGAAAAAACAGATGCATCATCGCGAAGAAGGCTGGGTCAAGATTCTGACAATCCCCTCCCCGAGCCTGCAGAACAACACGGCCGACGCCGATCGTCTGATCGAGGCATTGAAAAACCGGTTGGCGACCCCACGACTCGAGCTGGCGATCGACCTGGAACTGCTGCAGCAGCTCCCTTTTATTCTGCGCCGGGAAGACAGCGAGGTCTGCTGCACGCTCTTCAAGGACCACGGCCGTTGGGTGCTGGTCGATTTGCAGCCCCTGAACAGCGCAAAGCCGCCGGCAGGTGTGGCCGTCGATCTGGGCACCACTCGGGTCGTACTGCGGATTGTGGACCTTTCCAGCGGCGCGCTGTTGGGAGAATCGGCTTTCGACAACCCTCAAATCGACATCGGTCCCGACATTCTCACGCGTATCCACTATGCCGATCGGCCGGACGGTCTGCAACAGTTGCAACAACTGATCTGCGAAGCGGTCAACCGGCAGATCATCGCGCTCTGCCATTCCAGCTCGCGACTGCCGGAAGAAATCCTCCTGATCGCCGTGGCCGGCAACACGACCATGACACACCTGCTCCTGGGGCTGAGCCCGCACTGGATGATCCGGGAGCCCTATATTCCGGTCACCAATCGCCCCGGCCTGGTCCCGGCCGTTTCTCTCGGTCTCCAGGTAAATCCGCAGGCCAGGGTGTTCGTCTTTCCCAATATCGGCAGCTACTTCGGCGGTGATTTGATCGCCGGAATCTTTTACTCGGGTCTCCACCGGGCGGATGAACCGGCCTTGCTCGTCGATGTCGGCACCAATGCGGAGGTTGTGCTCGGCAACAGCCAGTGGTTGATTGCCTGCGCCGGTGCCGCCGGCCCGGCTTTGGAAAGCGGGGTGACCCGTATGGGCACGCTGGCCGCACCCGGTGTCATCGATCGCGTGCGCTTCGACCGCACGGCAGAGCGTTTCGAAATTCACACCATCTCAGACCGGCCGCCACACGGCATTTGCGGATCGGGACTGATCGACCTCGCCGCCCAGCTCTTTCTCGGCGGTCTGATCGACTTCCGCGGCCGATTTCAACCGCGGGCGTGCGGCGATCGATTGATTGACATCGACGGCATCGGGCACCTGGTCGTGGTGCCGGCCACAGACTCGGCCACCGGCAAGGCCCTGACCATCAGTCAAACGGATCTCGACAGCCTCATCCGCTCCAAAGCCGCCATGTATACGATTCTTGAGACCATCACGGGCACGGTCGGCATCCGGCTGGAGGACATCGCTAATTTCTACGTCGCCGGCACCTTCGGCACCTTCATCCAACCGGCCTCGGCCATCGGCATCGGTATGCTGCCGGACCTGCCGCTGAAGGCTTTCAAGCCGC
>JBDNAO010000311.1:0-2885 GCA_039768375.1 Desulfobacterales bacterium
ATCTTGCGATCAACCTGCGCCGCGTAAATGCGATTTTGAAGAGCATCCCACTATATCTGCCGGATTTTGACCCGCGGTCACTTGATTTAATCGAAATCTGGCGCGGCCTGCGACCTTGCACACCGGACGGATTGCCCCATATCGGAAGACCAAACAACCTTGACAATCTCATTGTCGCCACCGGCCATGCTATGAAAGGCATATCTCTGGCACCCGTAACCGGAAAATTGGTTGCCCAGCTGGCAGCCGGTGAGCACCCCGATATAAACCTATCCGCCTTGAGCATCGAACGATTTGACTAAAAGGGAGATGATAAATAAATTACTCTCAAATTGATTTTGCCCGGCGGTGCACCTTTTTGGCTGAGGATGCAACCGGCAAATTGAGAAACAGGAGGCGCGGCATGAAAGATGACCGGGGATTGTACTATTACCCGAATCCGTTACAAAAAACTTTTCGGATGTACGTTAAGGAAATGCACGGTGAAATCTGTTTCAGGATGTGGAATTCCGAGGATCCGGAACTGTGGAAAACCCATGGCTGGGTTCCATACGGCGCCATCCGGGAGGCAGCGGCAATATACGACGGTAAGACCATCGACCCCAAGCAGGCTTATGACATCGAGGTGGCCCGGGCCTTGATGAAACACGACGGCTAATCTTTTTATAGACAACCGAAGCGATCGACCTTGTCTTCTGATAAATTGAACATTTTTCTGCGTAACAATCTCAGATTAACCGGAATTCCGCCGCAGCTCTATGATCTGTTGACTCAACGGTTGAAATTCCCCAATCCCAAGTACCTCGAAAACGCCCGCATGGGACGCTGGAATCGCGGTGTTCCGAAAGAACTGCGCTTCTATTTCCGTCTCAGGGGCGGCGGTCTTGAGATTCCACGCGGCTTCATCCGCCAGCTGATCACCACCTGCCGCAGGCTCGACATCGACTATACGGTCGAGGACCGTCGGCGCAGTTTGCCGCCGGTGGATTATGCCTTCAGCGGGCAGCTGCGCCCCTTCCAACAACAGGCTGTTCAGCATATGCTGCGCAAAGAGTTCGGCACCCTAAATTCCCCGACCGGCTCCGGCAAGACCGTCATGGCCCTTTACATCCTGGCCCAACGCAAACAGCCCGCACTGATCATCGTGCACACCGCCGATTTGGCCCGTCAGTGGTCCGAGCGCATCGAATCCTTCTTGAACATTCCGGTAAAGGAAATCGGTCGCATCGGCGGCGGCAAGAAAAAAATCGGTGAAAAAATAACCGTCGCCCTGGTTCAATCCCTTTACAAATGCGCCGAGACAGTAGCACCGCAGGTCGGCCACCTGATTGTCGATGAATGCCACCGCACACCGAGTCGCACGTTTACCGATGCCGTCACCGAATTTGACGCAAGGTACATGCTGGGCCTCTCGGCAACACCCTGGCGCCGAGACAATCTCTCCAAGCTGATCTTCTGGCACCTCGGAGACGTGCATCACCAAGTCGAGAAAAACGATCTGATTCGGACCGGCCAGGTTCTGCCGGCCGACATCATCTTTCGCGAAACCGAGTTCAAGCCCTATTACGATCCGGTTCAGGAGTACAGCAAAATGCTCTCCGAACTGACGCTCGACGACGATCGAAACCGGCTCATCGCCGCCGATATCGCCGCCGAGGCGGCCAGTCACCCGGGGATCTGCCTCGTTCTGACGGATCGTAAGAAGCACTGTGAGTCGTTGGGGGCGCTTCTGCGGTACGGCTTCTCACTGCCCGTTGACATTCTAACCGGGGACTTGAACGCCGGCCAGCGGCAACAGGTGATGGACCGCCTCCAGGAGGGTCGTATAAAGGTTCTTATCGCCACCGGCCAATTGATCGGAGAAGGATTCGACTGCCGTGAACTCACAACGCTTTTCATGGCCACACCGGTGCGATTCAGCGGCCGCATTATTCAATATCTAGGAAGAATTCTGCGACCGGCACCCGGAAAGAAGCGGGCGCGCGTGTTCGATTACGTGGACATCAACGTCGAACCTCTGCTAAAGGCCGCCGATGCCCGTAAAAGAATTTACGGCCTGTAGCCAAATAGGTTCACGAGCAACTAAACCCTAACGTTGGGGTAAAAGTGATCATCGGAGGAGCAGTATGAAAAGCTATCGCAAAGAGTTATGGTTCGAAGTCCCCACCCGGCGGGCCTTCATCAACATCACCCCCCAGGTGGAACGGTGCCTTAAGGAGAGCGGCATCAAAGAAGGCCTCTGCCTGATCAATGCCATGCACATCACCGCCTCCGTCTTCATCAATGACGACGAGTCGGGACTGCACCATGACTACGAAGTCTGGCTCGAGAAGTTGGCCCCGCACGAACCGGTTTCGCAGTACCGTCACAACGTGGGTGAAGACAATGCAGATGCTCACATGAAACGCCAGGTTATGGGCCGTGAAGTGGTCGTTGCACTCACCGAAGGCCGGCTCGACTTCGGCACCTGGGAAAGAATCTTCTACGGAGAATTCGACGGGCGGCGCCGCAAGCGGGTTTTGGTCAAGATTATCGGAGAATAAACCCCAACGTCGCAAAAGCCGGACGGACTCACTCGCGTATTAAGTGTAAAAGTTTAGAATAAATCTGGCAAATTTATAATCAAGCTCTGACTCTATCCGACAGTTTACGGTCATAGCAGTGCCATAATAGATGTTTCCCCATCTTCAGATTATTGTAATCATTACCCGAGCGGCATTTCAATTGCCCACAATATGTGGGAGGTGCCTTGGAACCGGCGTCACTCCAGATACTGGCAAGATAAACCAATTTATGTCGTACAGTGGCAAGGTAAAGTAAGTTTTTGTGAATACCCTATTATTGGATATCCTGTAACGCGCACTGGTAACATCAGGGCTAAAGAA
>JBDNAO010000312.1:0-2967 GCA_039768375.1 Desulfobacterales bacterium
CTGCCCTGGTTCTGGAAGGCCGCGAGCGAAGACGACGACCTGCTGACCCGGCTCAGGGAGCTGCCCGAGATGGGACGGCTCGACTTCCCGGAGCCCTGGCCCGAGATCATCCGCCTGGCCCAGCGCATCATCGGACTGCCGCGGCACATCTCCGTCCATTCGGGTGGCGTGGTCATCACGCCCAACCCGATCGATGAATACGTGCCCGTCGAACCGGCGCCCAAAGGCGTACCGGTCATCCAGTGGGAAAAAGACGCCACCGAGGAAGCCGGCCTGGTAAAGATCGACCTGCTCGGCAACCGCAGCCTGGGTGTCATCCGTGACGCCGTCGCCAACGCGCGCTCGAACGGCACTGTTTTCGACGAGCACAAGTGGGAGCCGGAAGACGACCCGGCCACTCAAAACACCATCGCCGCCGGGCGCACCATGGGCTGCTTCTACATCGAGAGCCCGGCCACGCGTCTGTTGCAGCAGCGGACGCGCGTCGGCGATTTCGAGCATATCGTCATCCACAGCAGCATCATCCGGCCGGCGGCCAACACCTTCATCCGCGAGTACATCCGGCGCCTGCGCGGCGGCCGGTGGGAACCGATCCATCCCCTGCTGGCGGACGTGCTCGACGAGACCTACGGCATCATGGTCTACCAGGAGGATGTCTCCAAAACCGCCATGGCCGTCGCCGGCTTCGACCACATCGAGGCCGACGGGCTGCGCAAGGTTTTGTCCAAGAAAGACAAGGTTCGTCAACTGCGGGATTACCGGCAGCGGTTTGCCGCCGGCGCCCGCGCCCAGGGGGTGGAAGATGAAAAGATCGCGGAGATCTGGAAGATGATGATGAGCTTTGCGGGCTACTCCTTCTGCAAACCCCACAGTGCGAGCTTCGCGCGGGTCTCGTTTCAGTCCGCCTTCCTGAAGACCCACTTTCCGGCCGAGTTCGTGGCCGCGGTGATCAGCAACCAGGGCGGGTTCTACAGCACCTTTGCCTACGTGTCCGAAGCGCGGCGCATGGGGCTGGAAATCCTGCCGCCGGATGTCAACGCCGGCCGCATCCGCTGGCAGGGCCGTGGCAATGCGGTACGGGTGGGCCTGCTGTCGGTAGCCGAACTGGGAACGGTCACGCGCCAGCGGATCGTCGACTGCCGCAAAGCCGCACCGTATCGCAACCTGGCCGATTTTTTGAAGCGGGTGCGGCCCGAAGAACCTGAAGCCCGCAGCCTGGTCCACGCCGGCGCCTTCGACGCCCTGCACCCCGGCGAGAGCCGGGCTTCCCTGCTGTGGGACCTGGCCGCCTGGCAGCAGCGCCGCTCGAACCGGTCAAAACAGGCCGGCCTGTTCGATGCCGACCCGGAGGAGATCAAACCGTCACTCCCGCCGGACAACGCGCGCGACCGCCTGCGCCGGGAGTTTAGCGCCCTGGGGTTCCTGTGCGACCGCCACCCGATGGTGCTTTTCGAAGACGTTCTAAAGCACCGGGGCATCGTCAAGGCCGTCGACCTGAAGCACTGTACCGGCCGGCGGGTGCGGGTGGCCGGCCTGCTCATCACCGGCAAGGTGGTCAGCACCAAGCACGGCGACCCGATGGAGTTTTTGACTTTCGAGGACGCAACCGGCCTGGTGGAAACCACCTTTTTCCCCGAAGCCTACCGCCAGTTTTGCTGCATGCTCGACCGCCACCGGCCTTATATCCTCACCGGTAAGGTGGAGGAAGACTTCGGAGCGATAACCCTGACGGTCGAAAAAGTGGCGCCAATCCGACGATAAGAAACGCTTCACGATCATTTTTTGAAACGGCCGTCACGACCCAACAACTTCAAACCTTCGACTCTGGCCTGAGCTATCAGCATCCGGTCGAATGGATCCCAGTGAGGGTTATAAAAAAGCCCAGCTTGAATTGCTGGGCTAAGATTTTAAAGAGATTCGTAATTTGGTCGATTGTCGAGGTTGCCGCAGATACAAATAGATCATAAAGCGCCCAGGGTATCCGCTGTGGCTTCGGCTTCAAGATGGGTTTTCCACTTGCCACCCCACATATCCGGGACCGTTTCTTCGACCTCTATCATGGACTCCCAGGATATGTTGAGGTCTGTGAAGACCTTTTGCAAGTCTTTTTCGTTCGGAGCGAGCCAAACGCAGTACCGCACGCCTTTTTCCTTGTTGTAACACGTTCGGACCCAGGTTGCCGATTCGACGTTGGCGAGTTTCCCCCAGTTTTCTTCTATCTTAGACCAGGGAATTGTCGGGTCTCTATGAACCACCATATATTTTGACATTTTCGTCATTTTGATCCCTCCTTATGCGCTGGGAAAAAATGAGTGCTCGAACCTTCATCCGCAGTTTTCATCTAAACCGAGACGCCTGTGCATCCTAACAGCACCGAGAAGGCCCTGTCAGGAGAGGCGTAGGCACAATTTGAGAATCTTTTTCATGGGGTCCCCTGCATGTGGCTTGGATTTTAAGCCTGAAGTCCCGCGTTGCAATTCTTTAACCGAAATTGATTTCAGACGAGAAAAGATTCGTTTCAGAGGAGAGGCACAAGAAATGGTGGTCTCACTAGCTGCTTAAATCCAGTGGATCAAAACCGATGTGATTGTGGCGATTATGGCAACCGCTGCTGTTATCTTTATTCTAAACATTGGCTCATAACTTTCAAGTCCTTGATTCTTAATTTCGAAAACGATAAAAGAGCTTTTACTCGTCGTTTCGATTTCTGATAGATTGATGAAGCTGGCCGTGTGTGACCAGTTAAATGACATGAACCCCCAAACAATTTCCAGGATAGCGCGATATGAAACGAAAAATATCCCTTTGTATGCTTGCCACCCTGTTTTGGGTCGGAATATGGGCCGGTGCACAAGCCGAGACCCTTGACGACAACGAATATGTGGCGACAGAATCATCGACATTGACCGTTCGCGGTCACGGTGAGGTATCGGCGGTCCCGGACCGGGCGATCCTGAGGCTGGGCGC
>JBDNAO010000313.1:0-18337 GCA_039768375.1 Desulfobacterales bacterium
GAAATCCACGAAAAAAATACCGTATATCAGTCTCTGTATCTACGGCGCTTCCTGCTGAGGCAGATCAATCGGCATCGTCAGACCATCACCGGTCCGGTTCTTAAGAGCCCGGAAGAACTCAAAGAGAACATTCTGACCGCAGAACGGTTCCAGGAGTTTTTGGCCAAACTCGCTGATTCGCGTCAGACCCCAATTCACAAACTTCGCAAGGAAGCGGCAGCCAATCTGCGTGAAATTGCCGCCAAATACAGCACAAATATGCTCAAAATTGCGTCGGTTGTGGTCGGCGCCATCATCGACACCATGTTCGACGGCGTCTCCTACAACAGCGACGGCCTCAAGTACGTCAAATCAGCCTCACGCAACGGCCCACTCGTACTGGTACCCTGCCACAAGAGCCACATCGATTACCTGATCTTGTCCTATATTCTGTATCACAACAACATGCCCTGCCCGCATGTAGCGGCCGGCAAAAATCTGTCGTTCTGGCCGATCGGGCCGATGTTCCGAAGAGGCGGGGCTTTTTTCATCCGGCGCAGTTTCCGTGGTGCCGTTCTCTATTCGAGGGTTTTTTCAGAATACCTGCACAAACTGCTCGAGGAGGGGTTCAATGTTGAATTCTTCATCGAGGGGACCCGCAGCCGAACCGGCAAGATGATTTTGCCGAAACTGGGGTTTCTTTCCATGCTGTTCGAGGCCTTCAGGAAAGGTGCCTGCGAAGACATGATCTTCGTGCCGATCTTTATCGGTTATGACCGCGTGTTGGAGGAAAGCTCCTACATCAACGAACTCAGCGGCGGGCAGAAGGAGCCGGAAAGTTTTCGACAGGTCATCAGTGCCCGCCGGTTCCTTAAGAAGCGCTACGGTAAAATTTACCTCCGTTTCCATGAACCGCTGTCCCTCAGCCAGCTGCTGCGGGACCAGGGCTTGAATATCCGCGAGATCAGTCCCAAGGAGAAAAACACCTTCTGCCGTAACCTTGGATTCCGGATCGTCAACGCCATCAACAAAGAGACCGTGGTCACCGCGCATGGCCTCTGCGCCTGCGCCATTCTCAACACCTCCAGGCCCCGGTTTACCCAGGCCCATCTCAAGTCGATTGTCGACCTTTACATGAGCTATCTCAACACTCAGGCAGCTCAATTGGCCGACACCCTTTTGCTCGATCAGGATTATGCGATAAACAATGCCCTGGAGTCTTACGTCCAGAGAAAATTTATCGAATCGATCACCAAATCGAAAGAAGACGTGGCCACGGAGACCGAATATACGGTCAATGAAAGCCAGCGAACAAGCTTGGAGTACTATAAGAACAACTGCGTTGCTTTTTTCATTCCGGCGGCGTTTACCGCCCTGGAGATCCTTCACCTGGACGCCTTTCAGTTCGCCGCAGCCGACATCCACAGCGGATACCGGTTCCTGCAGCACCTGTTCAAGAACGAGTTCGCCTACGACGTCGACCTGAATCCGGAATACGTGGTCCGCAAAACGCTCAAGGTTTTCATCGATGATGCGGTCCTCATGCCCCACCAGATACTGCCGGACACTTACAACATCACGTCTGCCGGTTTCAGAAAGCTGAAACTCTTTGCCGCATTTCTGACAACTTATTTCGAATCCTATCTGATCGTGTTAAATCACTTCATGTGGGCAGCACCGGATGGCCTGAAAACCAAGGATCGGCTAAAAAAGATCGAAGCCAGGGGTCGGCGAATGTACAAACGCAAGAAAATCGGACGCCGCGAATCACTTTCCAAGGTGACCTATGAAAACGCGGCCGATTTTTTCATGAGTCAGGGAATTAAAAGCTCGGAAGATATCGAGAAAACCGAAACTTTCGCCGTCGCCATCAACCGTTACCTCAGCCGCCTGCAATAACGCTTACACGCCGGCGGCGTAAAAAATGGCTCGAACAGGTTGCGGCGGCGCACCGAACGAACATGCGATGAAAGCCATGATCCTTGCAGCCGGTTTTGGTACCCGGCTGCTTCCCTACACCGGTTTCAGACCGAAAGCGTTGTTCACGATCGCCGATCAGCCGATTCTGGATCTGATGATCCGGCAACTTGTTGCGGCCGGCTGCCACGCCATCGTCGTCAACACCCACCACCTGCATGATCAGATCGAAGCGTTCGTGGCCCGCAGCGGGTACACGATACCGGTGCAAACACGCTTTGAAACGGTGATCCGCGGTACCGGCGGTGCGGTGAAGAACGTTGCGGATTTCTGGGACGATCAGCCCTTTATGGTCGTCAACAGCGACATCGTGACCGACATCGATCTGGCTGCGGTGTATCGATTCCACCGGCAGCACCCGCAACCGGTGACATTGGTTCTGCACGACGCACCTGAGTTCAACACGGTAGCCGTCGATTCGGACGACCTCGTGACGGGCTTCGGCGAACCAGGCGCAAGCGCACATCCCCCCAACAGTCGCCTGCTGGCCTTCACGGGCATCCAGGTTCTCGACCCGGAGGTTCTCGACCTCATCCCGCCGGGCGCCTTTCACAGCAGTATCGATACCTATCGGACCCTGATCGCCGAAGGACGGCGGGTCAAGGCGTTCATTGCGTCCGGACACTACTGGACCGACATCGGCACTCCCGAACGCTACCGTCAGGCGGTTTACGATAAGATGACGCCCCGGGCGTTTGCACGGGTTTTGCCGGACCGTCCCCCAGGCCCGATCGAGCGCGAACTACTGGCCGGTGACGGTTCCGATCGACTCTGGTACCGGCTGAAATCCGGACCGTCTTCCCTTATCCTGGCAGACCACGGCATTCGCACCGACACGCACACCGCCGAAGTCGACGCCTTTGTCGCCATCGACCGCCACCTTCGGGCCGCCGGCATCGACGTGCCGCAAATTTACCTCTCCGATCGGTTTGCCGGATTGGTCTACCTGGAAGACATCGGTGACGAACACCTGCAGGAGGCGGTCCGGCGCACCTCGCGCAGCGAGGAACTGGTCGCCTGCTATCGGCCGATCATTCGGCAGCTGGTCAAAATGGCATTCTCCGGTGCCGAGAACTTTAATCCGACATGGGCCTACCAGACACCGTCCTACAGTCGCGAGCTCATCCTCGAAAAAGAGTGCCGCTATTTCGTAGAAGCCTTTTTGACAACTTACCTGGGCCGCAGGGTCTCCTTTGCCGATCTGGCAGGAGAGTTCGCCCGGTTGGCCGATCGTGCCCTGGCCTTCGGCGTCAACGGATTCATGCACCGCGACTTTCAGTCCCGCAACATCATGATCAGAAATGGAACCGGCGTCATCATCGATTTTCAGGGCGGCCGCCTGGGACCGATCCAGTACGATCTGGCATCGCTGCTGATCGACCCCTATGTCGATCTGCCCCAGATCGTTGAGGATCAGCTGCTGGCGTATTGTCTACACCAGATCGACTTGATAAAATCCGTCGATCCCCATCGGTTCCGCAAGGGCTATCATTACTGCTGCCTGACCCGCAATCTTCAAATCCTGGGGGCTTTCGGCCACCTCAGCAAAGTCAAGGGTAAAACCCAATTTGAAGCCTATATACCGACTGCCGTTCGAGGCCTGCACCGGCGGTTGAACCGCGATGGCGAAAACGAGTTCCCGCAGCTGAACGCCATCACATCCGAGGTGGTCGACGGTTTCCGTCACGGATAACACCAAAACCCCGCAAAGGAGGCATCCCCGATGGATTCGATTAAAGTGATGGTCAACGGCCTTCCGGGCCGCATGGCAGGCGCCGTGGCACGGCACGTCTTGAGCGACAGCCGTTTCGAGTTGATCCCCTTTTCGTTCACCGGCCCCGAAATCTCAGAGGGCGAGACACGCGTTGCAGATACCGCTGTCCGTCTGGTAAGGCCGGAAGACCGCGATGCCGCTTTATCGAAGGTCAAGGCGGTGAGCCCCGATTTCATCAGTGTCGACTACACCCACCCGTCGGCCGTCAATCCAAATGGCGACTTTTACTGTCGCAACGAGCTGCCGTTTGTCATGGGCACCACCGGAGGAAATCGCGACCGGCTGGAAGAGGCCGTCCTGCAGTCGTCGACAGCGGCGGTCATTGCGCCCAATATGGCCAAACAGATCGTCGGATTTCAAGCGATGATGGCGCAAGCCGCTCGATTATTTCCCGACCTCTTCGAGGGCTACCGCCTCGAGATCAGAGAAAGCCACCAGAAAGGCAAAGCCGATACCAGCGGGACCGCAAAAGCCATGGTGAAATACTTCAACGACCTGGGCCTCCCGTTCGTCGAAGCCGATATCCTCAAGGAGCGGGAACCGGAAAGACAGAAAAACCTCTGGGGCATTCCGGAAGAATTTCTGACCGGGCACGGTTGGCACACCTACACCCTGACATCTGCCGACGGGACCGTGCGGTTTGAATTCAGCCACAACGTCAACGGCCGGGAAATCTACGCCCGCGGCACCCTGGATGCTATTGCCTACCTGCGTGCAAAACTTCAGCAAGGGGTCAGGGGAAAAGTATTCTCGATGATCGATGTGTTGCAGGGAAAATAAGGAATTCCGGACACTGCATCGCATCTCGACCGATACGATGACGGCCTCCGATTATTGGCCGCCGGTGCCGGTGCGCCCTTCCGTCAGGTGTTTTTGCCGCACGAGATGCTCCAGATGCTCGCGCGCGCCTTCATACTGCGGATCGCGTTCGAGGATATCTCTGAATTGTTCTTCGGCCTGATCCAGATGGCCGCTTTCTTCGTAAAACAGACCGAGGTACTCCCGGAATTCCAAAACATCCGGCGCAATCCGGATGGCGGTCACAAATTCCTTTTGGGCCGCATCGTATTCGGATTTTTTCTGATAAACCATCCCGAGGCCGAAGTGGTTGTCGGCGCTAAGCGGATTTAACGCCAGTCCGCTGTCAAAGGCCGCGATGGCCTCTTCCGGTCGATTGATCGCCAGATAGGCTTTACCCAGGTTGTGAAAAATCTGCTCGGTCCGGTAGCCCGCCTTGACCGCGGCTCTGTAATAAGCGATTTCGCTCTCGATTTCTCCCAGTTGACCGTAAGCATAGCCAAGCATGTAGAGGGCCTCTGCGTTGCCCGGGTCCTTGCGGAGCACCTGCTCGTAGAGACGGATCCCGGCGAGATACTCACCGCTTTCCATGGCCGCATAGGCGCGCTGTTCGGTCGTTTTTTCGACGGCCTGAGGGATCTCGGTGCCCGGCCGGTGCACCACCGGTTGCATGCATCCGGCCGCCAGCAACCCGAGCGCCAGGCAGACCAGGAGGATACAAGCGGTCGGGATCGGGGAGTTCAATCGACTGTGGTAGACTGTCGGGATGGATTGTATCTTAGAAAGCACTGAAAAGGGTCCGTCCCCAAACGGCATCTTTGGGGTCAATCAAAAGGTGGCATCCAAGGGTCGCAAAGTCCGCGGCGTGAGGTGCCCCGGCCATCTGTCACCGTTTCTTTGGTTAGAAGCGCGCCGCCGGAATCGTGTCACCAGGCCCTCCAGATTTAGAGTTCTACAAACCCCCAATAAGGAAACGCCAGTCGGTAGCTCGCGATCTTGCCCGGGCTGTTTTCCCGGCTGGCCACCAGCCACAGCGAGCTGACCCGCTCCTTCGATGAAATCGGATCGACCGGATTCCAGTCGGGCAGCAGAATCATGGCGTTGTCGGCGCTGTATTCGATGTCGCCCGACTCCTTGAAGGCGCCGAGATCCGGTTTTTGAGTGTACTGCCCGCCTTCTCCCCGCGAGAGCTCGGAAATGACGAAGAAAGAGACGTTCTGCTCGTCGCGGATGGCTTCCATGTGACGCAGCCAGGAATCGATGCCGGTGCGCCGGTCGGAGAGGTCTTTAAAGGGCAGTTTGTGAAGGCTGTCGATCACCACGACGGTGTTGTCTGTGCGGGTTTCGTGCTGCAGGAAGTCGACCTGACGGCGCATGATGTCCGGATTCAGTTTGCGATCGGTCACGACCCTGAAGTACTGCAGGAGCCCCCTGAAGTCCTGTCGGATGCCGTCGATCTGGCCACGCACCTTTTCATCATCGTAGTGCTGGCGAATATCTTGTTCAGCGAGCCGAACCAAACGGCAGAGGGTTCGGGAGTAAATTTTCTGGCGACCGTTCTCGAAGTCGTAGTAAATCACCGGCGTCTTGCGGCGGGCCATTTCAGTTGAAACCTGCATGTAAAAACAGGACTTGCCGGCTTTAGGCGGCCCGCCCATGATGTTGATACCCTGGCTCCCGCTCAAGGCGCGGTCCAGCTTGTCAAATCCGGAACGGAACCCCTCGGCTCGACCGTCCCAATCCTGCTCGACCCGTTCGAAAAATTTTCGGTGTTCCTTTTCGGGTGCCGAAAAAGGCGAAAAAGCCTTGGCAGACTGTATCAGCCCCGCAACAGCCGATCGAAACGCCTGCCCTTTGTCCCGCGCCAAGTCGCAGAGGGCGTAGCCGCGTCTGACATGCGCCGGCCACTTCAGGATTCTCACCTTGAAACCGATGCGGGTCGCGGCCTCGCGGGCCGCCAGCTGGGCTTCGGGCGCATTGGCGACCGCAATGAACACCTGTTTGATATCGGCCAGGTGAACGGCACTGATATGCTCGAGATCGGCTGCGGTGGGGACGGCAATGCCGGGATAGCCGAGTTCTTTGAGGGTCAGCAGGTTGTCTTCGCCCTCAACGATGAAAAGTGCTCCGCCCTGACAGCGCTCGATTTCAGGGGTGTCGAAGATCTGAAAGTCGCCTTTGAAAAAGTTTTCGTCGCCGTACCAGAAGTTGTCCTCCGGACGGCCGGGCAATATGCACCGTGCCGCGTAGCAGTTGCCGTCCTCGAGCACATAGGGATAGACTAGGTAACGGCCGTTGTAGCCGATTTTCATCTCGTTCACCACTGTCCGGGACACGCCGAATTCCCCGAAGTGGGCGTACTCGTTCTCGGTCATCAGGGAAGTGAACTTGATGATGTCCGGCTTGAGGTTTTTGATCGGATACACGATGTCCCGCACAAAGGGGTCGCGATCCGGATCGTATCCCGGAACCTCTTGCGGATCGATTCCCATCAAGCGACCGAGGTGCAGCGGAAATCCGCCGGGACGACAGCGGTTCAGACACCTGAAGTAGCCGGTAAAATAACTGTCCGGGCTCAGGTAAACCACCAGGGTGCCTTTTTCGCTGTTTTCGTCGGGCTTGCAGAACGGGCAGGGCGCCTTGAGATGATTTTTCTCCAGCACGGCGCCGGGAACATGCTCGCCGTAATATTTCTTGATCTGATCCACAAAATCCATAAAGCAGGCTCCGCTGACGGCCGATCACGAAAATATAGCTTTTTAATTCAATTAATTATAGATGACAAAGGCGGAAGGTGTCAAGCGACATGAAAAGCGTGCCGGCAAACCGGGAGGCGGTCGGTGAAAAATTCCAAATCGCAAACAACAAATAACAAACAGCGATCGACAATGGACAAGGCAATTTATGTGTGACTAGACATTAGGCGCGCTGAACGATTTCATAGGTTTTCTGTAATGCCTGATCGAGATTCTCGGGTTGCGTACCGCCGGCCTGTGCCATGTCCGGTCTTCCGCCGCCGCTGCCGCCCACCATGGCCGACAGCTCTTTGACGATATGGCCGGCGTGAAAACGCTGGCTGAGGTCTTTGCTCACCAGAGCGATCAAAAAGGCTTTGCCACCGGCGGCGGCTCCCAGCACGACGACCCCGGAGGTCGTTTTTCCTTTAAACTGGTCGGCCAGTTCCCTCAGGGCCGCAGGGCTGTCGGCCGTCACCCGTTTGGCCAGAACCCGCACACCGTTCACGGTTCGCACGTCATCTTCGGCACCTGAAGCCGACAGGCTCGTCAGCTTGGACTTGAGGCGTTCGACCTCTTTTTCAAGGGCTTTGTGCTCGGCGATAAGCTTGGTCACCCTCTGGGGCAGGGCCTCAGGCGCATCTTTCAGCAGTCTAGCCGTCTCCTGCAGCAGGCGGTCATTTTGCCGGCTGTGGGCCGAAGCGGCTTTCCCGGTCAGGGCCTCGATGCGCCGCACGCCCGAGGCCACACTCGACTCACCGATGATCTTGAACAAACCGATGTCGCCCGTGCTCGCAACGTGCGTTCCACCGCACAGCTCCTTGCTGAAACCCGCCAGCGACACCACCCGCACCCGGTCGCCGTATTTTTCTTCAAAAAGCGCCATGGCGCCGGATTTGAAGGCCTCGTCGGCCGCCATCTCCACGGTTTGGGCCGGGACGTTCTCGAGAATGCGGTCGTTGACCAGCTCTTCGATGCGGCTCAAGGTGTCCGGATCGATCTGAGAGAAATGGCTGAAGTCAAACCGCAGCCTGTCCGGTGCAACCAGCGAACCGGCCTGTTTGACATGGTCCCCCAGAACGCTGCGCAGGACCGCGTGAAGGATGTGCGTGGCCGTGTGGTTGCGCTGGGTGGCACGCCGCTTTTCACTGTCGACACTCAAGGTAACGGTCTGGCCGGTTTTGATCCGGCCGGTCAGAATTCGCCCCTTGTGAATGATCAGACCGGTGGGGTCTTTAACGGTGTCGGTCACCTCGACTTCGAGACCGGGACCGCTGATGCGCCCGCTGTCGCCGACCTGGCCCCCGGCTTCACCGTAGAAAGGGGTTGACTCGGTGACGATTTCGATGTCGCTGTCGGCCCCGGCCAAATCGACGGCCTCGCCGCTTTGCACCAGCAGCACCACCTTTGAAGCGGCCGTGGTGTGCGCATGCCCGACAAATTTGACGCTGACGCCCTGGGATGTCAGTTTTTTATAGGCATCACTGATTTTGGCAAAGGTCGCCTTCGACCGAGACTGGGCCCGCTGTCCGGCCATCGCCTCCTCGAACCCGGCCATGTCGAGACGGATGTCCTTTTCCCTGACGACATCGCGCACGATGTCGACCGGAAATCCATAGGTGTCGTAGAGTTTGAAGATGACCTTTCCGGAAATTTCCTTGCCCCCGGCAGCCTCGAGGTCGGCCAACGTATCGTTGAGCAGTCTCAAGCCGGTGTCGAGTGTCTCGATGAACCGCAGTTCCTCGTTTTTGATGACATTGGTGATGAACGATCGGGCGTCCATCAGTTCCGGGTAGGCCGGCTGCATGATTTCGAACACGACGCCTGCTGTTTGATGCAGGAAAGGCCGGTTCAAGCCGATGGTGCGTCCATAGCGAATCGCCCGGCGCATGATGCGCCGCAGGACGTATCCGCGACCCTCGTTGGAGGGAAAAACGCCATCGCTTATCAGAAAAGCAGCCGCCCGGCTGTGATCGGCAATGACCTTCATGGCCACGTCGGTCATGGTGTTCTGACCGTAAGCCTTGTTGCAGAGCGTCGCGGTTTTTTGGATGATCGGAAAAATCAGGTCGATCTCGAAATTTGTGGCCGCTCCCTGAAGGATCGACACAATCCGCTCGAGTCCCAGACCGGTATCGATACTCGGCTTGGGCAGAGGGGTCAGGGTGCCGGAGGCATCGCGGTTGAACTGCATGAAAACCAGGTTCCAGATTTCCAGGAATCGATCGCATTCGCAGCCCAGAGCGCAATCCGGACGGCCGCAGCCATAGGCATCGCCGCGATCCAGGTGGATCTCGCTGCAGGGGCCGCAAGGGCCGGTGTCGCCCATGGCCCAGAAATTGTCTTTTTCGCCGAAGCGTTTGATCCGTTCTTCCGGTACGCCGACTTGTCTGTGCCAGATGTCGTGTGCTTCGTCGTCGTCCAGGTAGATCGACACCCAGAGTTTGTCTTCCGGTAAGCCGTAGCCGTTTGTGAGCAGGTCCCACCCGAAGTCAATTGCCTTTTCCTTGAAGTAATCGCCGAAGGAGAAGTTACCGAGCATTTCGAAAAACGTGTGATGCCGTGCCGTGTAGCCCACGTTTTCCAGGTCGTTGTGCTTTCCGCCGGCCCGGACGCACTTCTGGGAGGTCGTTGCCCGTTTGTACCCGCGTTTCTCCTCACCGAGGAAGGCGCGTTTGAACTGAACCATGCCGGCGTTGGTAAACAGCAGCGTCGGGTCGTCCTGCGGCACGAGCGATGAACTCCTGACCACCTCGTGCCCGTGCTTTTTGAAGTAATCCAAAAATTTATTGCGCGCTTCATTGCCTGTCATTTGTCGCTCTCCGTTTTCGACTTTCCGCCCTTCGGTGTTTCCTCCGCCGCTTTTTCCGCGAGTCCGACGGCTTCCCTGACCTTCTGGAGAGCCGCGGCATAGATGTCTGAATTTTCCATTAAAAAGCGCTTGACGTTTTCACGGCCCTGGCCGATCCGCTCGCCCTCAAAAGAATACCACGAACCGCTTTTTTCGATTACGTTGAC
Organism: Desulfobacterales bacterium; assembly: GCA_039768375.1. Lineage (GTDB taxonomy): Bacteria > Desulfobacterota > Desulfobacteria > Desulfobacterales > SG8-13 > JARFQH01. The sequence goes on from JBDNAO010000313.1 coordinate 10,282, forward strand.
CTGCACTCCAAGATCAAGCAAATCTCCGGATTTTGAAATGCCCTCACCGTAGGTAATGTCGAACTCGGCTTCTTTGAAGGGCGGCGCCATCTTGTTCTTGACCACCCGAACGCGTGTGCGATTACCGGTCACCTCCTGGCCTTCCTTGATCGCACCGATCCGTCGGATGTCGAGGCGAACGGAAGCGTAAAATTTCAAGGCATTGCCGCCGGTGGTCGTTTCCGGATTGCCGAACACGATCCCGATTTTCATCCGGATCTGATTGATGAAGATCACGCACGTGCGCGTCTTGCCGATCGTACCGGTCAGCTTGCGCAACGCCTGTGACATCAATCGGGCTTGCAGCCCCATGTGGGAATCCCCCATTTCACCTTCGATCTCGGCTCTCGGCACCAGCGCCGCCACGGAATCGATGACCAGCACATCGATGGCACCGCTGCGGACCAGCATGTCGGCTATCTCCAGCGCCTGTTCGCCGGTGTCGGGCTGGGAAACCAGCAGGTCGTCGCAATTGACGCCCAGTTTCCTGGCATATACGGTGTCCAAGGCGTGCTCGGCATCGACAAAGGCGGCGATGCCGCCCTGCCTCTGAGCCTCGGCTACGGCATGCAAGGCCAGCGTTGTTTTGCCGGATGATTCCGGTCCGAAGATTTCGACCACCCGGCCACGTGGCAGACCGCCGACGCCCAGCGCGAGATCAAGGGTCAGTGAACCGGTCGGGATGACAGGAACTTTGACGACCGGGCTGTCACCGAGCTTCATAATCGATCCCTTGCCGAACTGCCGCTCGATCTGGGTTATAGCGGACTCCACAGCTCTTGCCTTATCGGTAACGTTGCTCATCTTTTCCTCCTCAATGGCGAAACCGGCGTCCCCCGACATGTACCGATCCCATTGATGTGGCTGGTGGTTGGGATCAGTGTGCTGCGGAAGCCTTCCGATGGCCGCATCGCAGGCGCACCCGATCCGAAATAATTCTCCTGAAGCCCTAGTGGCCGGGCAAAGTGATTTGTCGGAGTTCGGTGTACGCCGCTCCGGTCGGTCGCAGGTCGCTTTTGAATAAAACCACCCGGTCGACCTCAAAGGTTTCCGATGCAAAGTCGATAAAGGCGCCCATCGCCGTCGTCAGTCTGGACGCCGCGATCAGCCCCTTGACGCGCCCAAGGGTCAGATGACCGGAAAAAGGGCGTTTTTCAAGTGGATAACCGATCGTCGCCAGACGATCCTCGATCGAGCGCTGCAAGGCGGCGAGTTCAGGTAGCTGACCCGATAGTCCAACCCAGATGACCCGTGCCCGTTTGACACTCGGGAACACGCCGACGCCCGCGGGTGCAAGCCGCAGCGGTGCGAATCCATGGACGGCCTCGGTCAGGACCGCGGCGATGCCGTCGACCTCTTCTTCATCGACCTCACCGAGAAATTTCAGCGTCAGGTGAATGTTGCCGGTCGTCACCCAGCGCACGTTAAGACCGCAGGCCGCCATCCGCTCCTGCACACCGCCAATGGCTGCAAGAACGGTTTCGGGCAGTTTCACGGCAATAAACGATCGGATCGACTTCGACATGTCGCTGGTCACCGCGGTAGCGTGAATACAGGCTCGGTCAGGAAAAACGTGCCCTTTAAAATCCTTTTTTTCAGCGTCTCCGCTATTTCGCGGGCTCGAACCAGGCTGGAAAGGGGCACGGTCGGCACGTCCCGACCGTCGAACCGGATGGTTCCGCTTATCAGCTCGGCATAGCTGACCTGCCCGAGACTCCTGGAAACGCCGCCCGGATAATCCATTCCGTAATCGATGATCTGCGTGAAGATGTCTTCGTCCGTTATAGCCGTGTACTGCGCCATTTCTGCATTCAAAAGCGGTATCGGGACCCCCAGGCCGACAGCCAGCGAGCTGCCGTACCCCTGGATGCTCACCCCTTTGATCCACTTGGCACTCATCTTCTTCAAGTCACCCATCACCATGAGGGTTCCGGCCGGCGATAGCGGAATTCCCTTTGGGGTCCGCTTGGCCGAGGGCTTGTGCTGGGTGCCGTGCCACGCCACATACCCTTCCCCACCGCCGAGAAACACACGGGTTCCCATGCCGATGGTCATATAATAAGGATCGTTGAACAGCGGGCTCAACTGTCCGGCCGAACAGTAATTGGCGTTGCCGGCTTTCGGCTTGAGGGTTCCCATGTAGGTGTAGACGGTCTTATTCGAAAGGTTGACGGCGCAGTTGTAGTTCTGGTAACCGTTGCGCGGATTGCACAAAGTGGCTTGCGGCAGGCCCTTGAGCGTGATTTCTTTTTCGATCATCCGGTTGGGGTAACAATCGGTCCCGTAAGCCGTTGCTTTAAGATGAACTTTTTTGCGCTCCAGAAGGTCCTGAATAACGTGTCCCCCGCCGTAGTTGAACTCGCCGGGGTGCACCTTGTTCAGCGGATCGTCTTCACAGGGTTCGGTGGCACCGACAAAACAGTCTACGGCTGCCAGGCCGGCATAGGCCGGTACGTTGTTCAGCCAGACCTTGGAGGCCTTGATGCCGGGTGCCGAGTGGCCGAAATTGATGAAGGCTCCCGAAGAGCACATCGGAGCGAAAGTGCCGGTGGTCACGACATCCACCTGCCGTGCCGCTTCCTCCGGACCGTCGGATTTGACGATGTCGATGATCTCCTCGGCCGTGGCGACCACCACTTTGCCGGCTTTTATCTTGGCATTGATGTCCCGGATTGACTTGTTGACCTTGTAACGGCTCATTTCGACCTTGCCTTTTCAGTTGCCCGGTTGCATTTGACGTTCAAGCCGGAGGACAATTCTTTTCGTCATGTCATGAATCCAGAAAGTTGAGTTAAATAACAAGTAATAACCTGATAATCAAGGCAAAGTTTTTCGTATCTTGACTTTTGACCGGTCGCGCGATACTATTTTCACATAAAATTTAATGTCTTTTACCATTCGTGAACGGATTTTGCATACCGTGTCGAAAAAAAAACCCCGGACGCTGAAAATTGTTTTGGCGCTCTTCATCGTGACGACGATCGGTTTGCTGTCGGTCGCCTATTTCAAATACCGCCGGATCCTCGACAAACCGGAACAGTTCATCACCGCCATTCAGCCAGGTGTGGACATGGCGATCGATGACATCCACCAGACAGCCACCCGCGATGGAAAAAAGGAGTGGCAGCTGGATGCGGACACGGCCCACTACCTCGAAGCCGAAAAAAAAATCCGGCTCGATCGTCTGACGATGACCTTTTTTATCGACAATCAACAGCCTATACACCTGACGGCCGACGGCGGCACGCTGGAAACCGAAACCCGCAACGTCATGGTCACCGGCCATGTCGAATTAAAGAACGAAGATTCACGGCTCCTGACTGATGAGCTTCACTACCGGCATGAAAAACAATTTCTCTTCGCGCAGTCCCCTGTCGAGATAATCGGCGACGGTTACCAACTGAACGCCGACAGCATGACCCTCGAGCTTGACAAGAAAAGAGTCGTTTTCAAGGGCAACGTAAAGGGCACCTTCAGTGCGGATCTTTCTTTGTAAGTGTCTGCTCTGCTGCATCTTCACTGCCATGTCGCTCTTATGGGTCAGCGGTTGTATTCGCCCGGTGTCGGCGCAGCTGCATGACAGTGAAGCCGGCGTCGTCTCAGCAAAACCATCGCAGCCGGTCACCATCACAGCCGACGAACTGGTCAGCGATGAGGCATCAGAAACTGCTGAATTCATAGGTAATGTTAAGGTCGTCCGCGGGGATTACACCCTGACGGCCGACCGGCTCAAGGTGCATTACAAGCGCAGCGACCGGCCGTCGACCCCGAAAGCCGTCGGCCATGCCAACATTCGTGATATTGTCGCCGAGGGCCATGTGCGCATTGTCTCAAGCGAACTGACGGCATCCGCGGAACGCGCGGCCTACGATGCCCAAACCCGCATGCTCGAATTGTCCGGCGAGGACTCGACCGTAGCCGGCAGAGGAGGGACGGTCAGCGGATCCAAAATCACTCTTTCCCTTGACACGGACCAATTTCAGGTGTCCGGTGGTCCGGAAAAACGGGTAAGGGCCGTGTTCAAAAGGACCGAAAAAAAATAACCGGCGACAGCGCTCTTGGATGCCATGATCAAATCTGCTATATGGGGCCTAACAGTGGGGTGGCCGGTGGCGGGCGCGGAAGTCAGACCCAAATGACGGTATTGTCTCTACGAAATCTGGGCAAGGTCTACGGCGGCAGAAAAGTGGTCGATTCCGTGAGCCTGGAGCTCTCCAACCAACACGTTGTCGGTCTTCTCGGCCCGAACGGCGCCGGAAAAACGACGACCTTTTACATGACCGTCGGTATGGTAAAGCCGGATGTGGGCAAGGTGCTGCTGAACGAGGAGGATATGACCGATTACCCCATGCACCTTCGGGCCCGCAAGGGTGTCGGTTATCTACCGCAGGAACCCTCGATTTTCAGGAAGCTGACGGTCAAACAAAACATTCTGGCCATTCTCGAAACCCTCGCCATGACCAAGGAAGAGCAGGCAGAACGGGCGGAGTTGCTGCTCGAAGAACTCGGCATCAAGCACTTGGCGGGTCAAAAAGCCGCCGTGCTTTCGGGAGGCGAAAAACGGCGGCTTGAGATATCCCGTTCCCTGGCGACCAATCCGAAGTTCATGCTCCTCGACGAACCGTTCGCCGGGGTCGATCCACTGGCGGTCATTGACATCAAGAAGATTATCGGGCATCTTAAAAAACGCGGGATCGGGGTTCTGATATCCGATCACAACGTGCGCGATACGCTGCAATCCTGCGACACCGCCTATATACTGAACGAGGGCAAGGTGGTCGTCGCCGGAACCCCCGAAGACATAACATCCAGTGAAATTGCTCGAAAAATTTACCTCGGAGACGAATTTAGACTTTAAAAAATATGGCACTCGAACTCAGACAACAGCTTAAACTGACGCAGCAGCTGATCATGACGCCCCAGCTGCAGATGGCGATCAAGCTTCTGCAGCTCTCGCGCCTGGAGCTGATGGACACCATTCGCCAGGAACTCGAGGAAAACCCGGCGCTCGAAGAGCTGCAGGATGCAGCCGGCGACGATCGACTACTGGAGCCGACCGAACCGGTCGTCGACGACGGGGCCGCCGCCAAAGAGGTCACGATCGAAGACAAAATTCAGGACGATATCGACTGGAGCAATTATCTTGATGAATACAACACGCCCGGCCGGGTAAATTACGAAGGAGAAAGCCGGGAAGCCCCGAAATACGATGCCTTCATCGCCCGTAAGGAAACCCTTAACGACCATCTGCTCTGGCAACTGTTGATGACCTCTCCGGACAAGCTGGAGGAAAACATCGGCAGCCTGATCGTGGGCAACCTGAACCAGGACGGCTACCTCGATGTCGCCTTGGAAGAAATTGTCCGGATAACGGGTGCCGAAATGGAAAAGGTCGAAGAGGTATTGGCACTCATCCAGACCTTCGATCCGGTCGGGGTGGCCGCGCGGAATCTCAGCGAGTGCCTGATGATCCAAGCCCGACATATCAAAATCGACGATACGCTTGTCACAGAAATCATCAAGAATCACCTCGGGAATCTCGAGAAGAGAAATTACAAGGCCATCGGCCGCGCATTGAAAGTCGGCATGGATGACATCGTTGCGGCCGTCAATATCATCAAGAGCCTCGAACCGCGACCGGGCCGCGAATATTCCGACGACACGCCCCAGTATATCACCCCGGACATCTACGTTTACAAAATGGACAACGATTTTGTCATCGTGCTCAACGACGACGGCATGCCTAAGCTGCGGGTCAACCCGTTTTACAGGAAATCGATCGGCGCCAAGGACAAGGTCTCCGGCGAGGCCGGGAGTTACATTCAAGACAAGTTGCGGTCGGCCGCCTGGTTGATAAAAAGTATCCACCAGCGTCAAAAGACGATCTACAAGGTGATGGAGAGCATTCTGCAGTACCAGAGAGAATTTTTCGAAAAGGGCATCACGCATTTGAAACCGATGGTGCTCAGGGACGTCGCCCAAGACATCAGCATGCACGAATCGACCATCAGCCGGGTTACGACCAACAAGTATGCGTATACACCGCAGGGAATTTTTGAGTTGAAATATTTCTTCAACAGTTCTATTAAACGCGACCATGGTGGTGCAATCGCTTCGGTCAGCGTGCAGGAGAAAATTAAACAGATCATCGCTAGTGAAAACCCGCGTAAGCCATATAGCGACGACAAGATCGCAAAAATGCTGAAGGAGTCACACATCGACATCGCCCGCCGTACTGTTGCAAAGTACCGTGAGATGCTGAATGTACTGCCGTCCAGCAGGCGCAAACAGATTTAAGGAGTTTTTACATGCAAATCTCCGTGACATTTAAAAACCTGCCACCTTCGGAACATTTGAAAGCCTACGTCAAAGAAAAGCTCGATCGATTTGACAGGCTGTTGGATAACCCGGCCGAAGCCAGCGTTGTCCTTTCGGTTGAAAAATTTCGTCACATCGCCGAAATCAACATCATTGGAGACCGTCTCAATCTCATCGGCAAAGAAGAAATCAATGATATGTATTCAGCTATCGACATGGTCCTGGACAAACTGGAAAAACAATTAAAAAAAGGCAAACAGAAGACCCGGGAACGCAGGGGCGGCGCCAAATCCAGCATCAAAGACATACCGCCGAAATACATGGTCAATGTGCCAGAAGATGACCACCGACCTCAGATCAAGATCTCGAACATCGATTACAAACCGATGGATGTCGAAGAAGCGGTGATGCAGATGGATCTGTTAGACGACAATTTTCTGGTGTTCACCAATGCCCAAACCGATCGGGTGAATGTTCTCTATCGTCGCAAAGACGGTCACCTCGGCTTGATTCAACCCAGCAGTTAACCGCATTTTGTGGGGTCGTCAGAAATGGCACCCGGTGCACGGTGCCGATACCGATAGTATGACGTGGCCTTGTCATGGGCCTTTAATCGATTGGTAATTTTAATATGAAAATCCTGGATGTATTGCCCAAAGACGCGATTCTCGCCGATCTGAAGGCGCAGGATAAAAAAGGAATCCTGGAAGAGCTCGTTGAGCCGATTTCTCGTTTAAAGGAAGTCAACCGGGAGGAACTCGTTCGGGTTCTGATGGAAAGAGAACGGCTGGGAAGCACCGGAATCGGCAGCGGCATCGGCATCCCCCACGGAAAGCTGAGGGATCTGGACGGATTGGTCCTCGGATTCGGCCTCAGCCGCAAAGGAATCGATTTCGAATCGATGGACAACCGTCCTACCCATATCTTTTTTCTTCTGGTGACACCGGAGAACTCGACCGGGCTTCACTTGAAACTACTGGCAAGAATTTCGAAGATACTCAAACACGACCCATTTAGAGAAAGGCTATTGAAGGCCGCTGATCGTGATGAGATTTACGCGATCATCAAGGAGGAAGATGCAGATTTTTAGATCGTGTTCCCGCGGACCCCGACCGACTCCTTGAAAACAACCACAAAATAAAAAAACGGCTGGCAAAGCCTTTTCGTCTGCACATCACTTTATGTGTCACTTCCGAATCGGTTGCACTCGATGCGGACCGACCAGCGGTAAATTTCTCCGGCCAACACAATGAAAAAGCCCAAAATCATCATCGTGACAGGCTTGTCCGGCTCAGGAAAAAGCACGGCCCTGGCCGCTCTGGAGGATGCCGGCTTTTACTGTGTCGACAATATGCCGGTCTTGTTGCTGCCGGACTTTCTGGAATTGCCGAATGTCTGCGAACCCGGCGCGGTAGGCTTTGCCTTCGGAATGGATTTGCGCGAAAAAAGTTTTCTGGGCAGCCATCAAACCATTTTCGAAGATGTCAGAGTCCGGGGCTTCGAGCTTGAGATCATCTTTCTCGAAGCCGATGAAGAAATTCTTTTGCGGCGCTACAGCCAGACCCGGCGACATCACCCGGTTGGACGTGGCGAAGGCATCCTCGATGGTATCCGGTCTGAACAGCGCCTGATGGCGGTGTTGAGGAAGTCAGCCGAATACGTCCTGAACACGTCGCGATTTAATGTACATGAACTCAAA
>JBDNAO010000314.1:0-4192 GCA_039768375.1 Desulfobacterales bacterium
CGATGAATCGCGCCAAAGGCACCTCAAACTGAGGCGCTTGTCTAAATCGATCAGCCGGCAGGCCGGCAGGCCGGTTTCGAATCGAATCCGCCTGACCCCTTGGAGATACCGTTGGCCCGGAAGCAACCGGCAGACATCAATTTTTCGACATCCGGACACGCGCACTGGGGGCAGACTGTTGCGGTATCATTGGCCGACAAGGACAGGTATTCGAAACAGTGGCAGCAGCTTTTGCACTGGTATTCATAAATCGGCATTAAACACTCCCTCACTTTCAACTGGATGCAGTTTTTATTTATCGCGTTCTAAAAGAAGGCCGAGGCCAGAGCGTTGCATTTTTTTGCGGATCAGGGTTTCCAACGCACGGGCAGACCGGGGACATCGACCCCCGAGGGCTCATGGCGTCTTTTTTTCCTTTCCATTGCATCTGTTTTCGACCGCCACCGGTAAAGCGCTTCCCAAATCTGGTAATAGGCATCCTGCCGCAAGCGGTCTTCCACGGGCACGATGGCTTCTTTTACAGACGGATAGTCTACCTGAAGGGCGCTATCCGCCAGATAAGCCGACCATGCTTGTTTGGCGATTTTGACGCTGTAGCGGTAGGCGGTGCCGAAGTTTTCCGTGATTTGCCCCTCGTCGCAATAACCGCTCAACCGCTTGACCAAGCGGCAGATATCCTCATTGGACTGGGACCTCACCGCGAGTTCGTCCGCGCGGCAGGTTTTATCCCAGACCACCGAGAAAAATCCTTCTCGGGTGAAAACCCACATGATGTAAACTCCTTTGCACATTCCTGGATCGGAAGTTGATCCATTTTCTTAATAAAATCCTAGATCGGCATTTTACAGTTCTGTTCGATGTATTATTGTAAAATTTATATTTTGAGCTTATGGTATACCACAAACCAGCCCTTCACAACAATTATGGGATTAAAATTAAGCGCAGCGCTCTGTTCTGCAGAACAGAGCGCAGAATACTCTACCGGCCCGTAAACGGGCATTTTTTATTGAAAGGAAATTATCATGAAGACCAAAAACCGATTTTATGTCGCGGCGACCTTGCTCGCGATGATTGTGTTCGTTGCCACCGCTCCGGCAGGTGCCCAGAAAGCATCGCCTGAAAAGACCTCGCCGGATAAAGCGGCGACCGTCAATGGAACCGTCATTCCCAAACAGACGCTCGAGCGCGAGGTAAAACTGTTTACCGATCGCATGGTACGTCAAGGGCGGCAGGTGCCGGACGTTCAGGTGCCGGTCCTCAGAAATGAGATTCTGGACAGTTTGATCGACCAGGAACTGCTTTACCAGGACAGCCAGAAACAACACATGCAGATCGACAAGAAGGCTGTCGACGAAAAATATGCCGAAATCAAGAAGCGGTTCAAAACCGAGCAGGAATTCAAGGATGCCATTGCGAAAATGGATGTTACAGAGGCAGAGATCCGGTCACAGCTGAAGAAAGGCCTGGCCATCGACGAACTGCTGAAAACCAAAGTCGTCAAAGACATCCAGGTGACAGAAGAAGAGGCCAAAAAGTATTATGACGAGCACACCGATCAGTTCAAGCAGGCCGAGCAGGTCAAGGCCAGCCATATCCTGATCCAGGTAGCACCGGATGCCTCGGACGAAAAGAAAACCGAAGCCAAGAAAAAAATCACGGTCGTTCAGGAGAAACTGAAAAAAGGCGAGGACTTTGCGGTGGTGGCCAAGGAGTCCTCCGAGGGGCCGAGCAAGAGTCGCGGCGGTGACCTGGGATTCTTTCAGCGCGGCCAGATGGACAAATCCTTTGAGGAAGTGGCTTTTGCACTCGAGCCTGGCAAGGTCAGTGACGTGGTGGAGACCCGATTCGGTTATCACATCATCAAGGTCGACGAAAAAAAGCCGGAAGCGACCCTTGCCTTCAGCGATGAGAAAGACAAAATTGAGCAGTTTTTGAAGCAGCAAAAAACGCGTGAAAAGATCGAAAGCTACCTGGAAGGCCTGCGCAAGAATGCCAAGATAGACAAGTTCATCTAAAGACGACTGACAGACCCTCTCCTGATGCCCCTTGCGCCAATCACAGGACGGTGCGCGAGCGGGCACCCGCTTTGCGAGCGCCTTCCCGTGTGCCTCGACGAAGAGTGGTTTTTCCCAGGAGTGTTGGCGCCGCGCTTGGACAAAAAAGTGAAGATACTGAACGATGTCGAAGGTTTGTCGAAATATGTGGAGCATAAACTCCAAGAACACGCCGGCGAGGCTCCGGTGTTTACTGACGACATCCTTTATTCCCCGCGCGCATCCGCCGTTCTCTTTCTTCTCGGGCGACGATGCCCCCGTGATCATGGTGATGATACCGGACCGTTCCTCATTTTAAACAAACGTTCGGCAAAGGTGAAACAGCCGGGAGACCTTTGTTGCCCGGGTGGCAGCATCGTCCCGCGATTAGATGTGACGTTGGCCAGGTTGCTTCGGCTGCGGGGTTCGCCGCTGGCGCGCTGGGCCGGTTGGTCCGAGTGGCGCAAGCGGCGTTCGCAGGAGGCTTTCAGCCTGTCCCTGCTGTTGGCGACCGGGTTGCGCGAGAGTTTCGAGGAGATGCGGCTGAATCCCCTCGGTGTCCGGTTCCTGGGATTCCTGCCTCCTGCGCGGCTGGTGATGTTTCAGCGGGTCATCTACCCCATGGTGTGCTGGATTTCAGGTCAGGTGCGGTTCTTTCCTAACTGGGAGGTTGAAAAGGTTGTCGCCGTGCCGCTGAGCAGTCTGTTGGAACCGACCAACTACGCCCGCTGCGTTATGAACATCGCCGTTTCCAACGACAACCGACACGCTCAAGACATCAAGGAATTCCCATGTTTTCTGCACAGTCGCGATGGCCAAACCGAACGTCTCTGGGGAGCCACTTTTCGCATCACCATGAGTTTTCTCGATCTGGTGTTTGGGTTCACGGCACCGGCCATCGAAAACCTTCAGGCTGTTAAGGGAACACTCGGCCGTCATTATTTAACCGGCCGACCGGCCATAAGGATTAACGGCGAGCCTTCATGAATGCGATGCCACCAAAGACAACGGTCTCCACGCACGCAGCCGTCGACGACCGCCCGGTGAAAAGCTTTCAGACCGGTCAGGTCGTCTCCTTGTCCATCTGCCACTTCATCCACGACGTGTACTCCAGTTTTTTGGCACCGCTGCTGCCGCTGCTGATAAAAAAACTTTCACTTTCTCTGACCGAAGCCGGATTTCTTACCACCGTCATGCAGTTGCCGGCCTTGCTGAACCCCTACCTCGGCACTCTGGCCGACCGCATCAGCGTTCGTTATTTCATCATATTGGCGCCTGGAATAACAGCCGTCAGCATGAGCCTGATAGGGATGGCACCCAGTTACGGGGTCCTGTTGATCCTGCTGTTGATCGCCGGTTTCAGCGTTGCCATTTTTCACGTCCCGGCACCGGTCATGGTGGCACGCCTGTCCGGGTCGAAAAAGGGGCGGGGAATGAGCTTTTTCATGACGGGTGGCGAACTGGCGCGCTCGTTGGGGCCGCTTGCAGCCGTCGGTGCAGTGTCTCTGCTGGGTTTGGAGGGGTTTTATCCGGTTATGCTAGTGGGCATCCTGGCCTCGTTATGGCTATTTCTGCGATTCAAAGACATTCCGATTCGGACCGACACCGGACAGCGCACATCCGTCCTCGGCACATGGCGGGAAATGCGGCACGTCTTGAGGCCCCTGAGCGTCATTCTGTTTTTCCGCGGATTCATGCACGCATCCATCACGGCTTTTCTGCCGACCTTCATCAACCAGCAAACCGGCAACCTCTGGCTGGCCGGAATCGGTCTGACCGTTTTTGAAGCCGCCGGAGTGGCCGGGGTGCTCACAGCCGGCTTTCTCAGCGACATGTTCGGCCGCCGCCGGATTCTGCTGATCTCATTGCTCGGGGCACCGGTCAGCCTATTTCTTTTTACGGCTACCGGCGGCTGGATTGGGTTGGCGGCCCTGGTTTTGGTGGGATTCACACTCTTGTCAACCACTCCGGTCATGCTGGCCCTGGTCCAGGAGCATGCCGGAAGCAGCCCCTCGGCCGCCAACGGCTTTTTCATAATGATCTCTTTCATCGCCCGGTCGGCCGTCGTTGTGGTGGTCGGATTCGTCGGCGATCAGATCGGACTGAAGTCGACCTATTTTGTCAGCGCTTTTTTGGGGTTGGCGGCCGTTCCCTTCGTA
>JBDNAO010000315.1:0-3608 GCA_039768375.1 Desulfobacterales bacterium
CTTGTACGTCCAGCCGGAGGGCGCTAGCGTCAAAACCCGGCCGTCGATCTCGCGGCTGTACACAGCCGCCAAATCAACGAGCGGTCAGTAAGCTGCAAGGATGGCTTTCGAAGACAAAACGGTATTGGCCGTTTCATGACGGGACAGCTTTTCTACCGAGTAGGCATGAGCGTCGTTGCCATCGGCTATTCCAATCACCCTGAAGTCAGAGGCATTTTTCCCAGCATCGGGCAGCCAATCGGATTCCCCTAGCGGCCTGAAAGCGTTTCGGCCAATGCCAAACTCGAAATATTGAGGCTCAAAACCAATGGATTTGGCCTGGGAGATATCCCATCGCTCTCCGGTTTGATCGACCAAGAAGGTTGGGCCGTTCGTTTCGATAACCGCTGCGCCTGCAGTTTGAGCCAGCAAAAGGCCAACACAAATAACAGCCATTGTCTTTGTGAAGATGCGATAAAAGTCCATCGTTTCCCTCTCTTGTCACGAATGAGAACGAATTCTCCCCCCCTTTGCCATCTTTGTCGCAAACGGGGCGGAAAGATTACAACAAACTTCCGGGTTTGAGCGGAATCAGGAAATATGGTTGGAAATCGGCTTGACGAGAACCTAAGAAGATGAAAGAAAGTTTAGTCAGTATGCAGCCTTCAGGGAATTCTTGACTTTTTCCCGCGCCTCATCAGAAAGAGTTGGAGCCGAACCAGCGGCCTCGCCAAGCGATTGAGAAAAACGGCCAACAACTCTTTAAACTCCTGAGATTCCTTCGGATTCGGATTCCAAGGCACTGGAAAGGTCTGCCAGCGCTCCTTTTCGTTAAAAAATGCCTCGATCGTCTTGCCGAGATCTTCGGAATCCATACTGAATTTTTTGAACTTTTTCCTTCGTATATGGTCGACTATTTTGTGTTTGAGGATGGAAAAGAGCCATGTTTTTTCTGAAGATTGCCCCTTGAAGGCGTCCTTTGATTTTAGGGCAGCAAGAAAGGTCTCCTGTACAATCTCCTCGGCCAAATCGTGATCTTTGAGCAAATACGACGCAAAACGGTAAAGCATGTCACCGTATTCATCAACCCAGGCCTCAGCATTTAGCAACGAGTCGTCAGACATTTGTATTTTTCGAAAACAAGCCTATGGATGTTTCCCTCTAAATTAAGCGAAGTTTTTGAATTATGTACCAACGGCCACACTCGAGCTCAAGCTTTTTTTTGGCCCTCAAGCTTGAAAAATCCGTCTGGTTCCTCATGGTCAATTTTTTTTTACCGTGAGCGTCTGGTACTGGGTTGTAACTCATATCAGATAGAGATTAAAAAAAAGCGCGGACCGGTAGCATCGAATGTTATTCGGATCAATTAATTAGAAGACTTTGTAAGGATCTCTTTTCGAAATCGACTACCTCATTTGAACGCTTCGATTTAAAAGTTGCCAGTTTAGGCAGCTCTTTTGCTCGATACGATTGTAACTAATGCCAACATTACGAGAAGGAGTACTAACAATATGAAACCGTATCGAATTTTTACCTTAAATTTTAGAGCGCAAACCGGCTTTGTCCCGAACTAAATGGGTGCCCGACCTTATGTCTCCGTTCACACGAACCGTTCTACAAATACATCATTCAAAATCACGACGGCCTGAGCATGTTTGCGACCCTCTTTTTTGGCATCCTTGATACCGCCTCCGGCAAGTTCAGCTATATCAATGCCGGCCACGACCCGGCTTTGGTCATTGGACCGCAAGGCGTCAAGCAAATGCTGGAACCCTGTGGCCCGGCAGTTGGAGTGCTGCCCGAAGCAAATTACTTGCCCCGGCATACAATTCTCGACCCCGGCGACATTTTCCTCGCTTTTACGGACGGTGTCACCGAATCGCGCTCGCCCGCCGACGAACTCTTCGGCCACCATCGTCTACACCAACTGGTCGACGGAACCTTTCCTTCCGCGAGTGCTGTGATACAAAACATTCAGCAACAGCTGGCCGCCTTTATCGGCCAAGCGCCACAAGAAGATGACATTACCTTTCTCGCGGTTCATCGCAAAGCTCGTCCGGCTAGCGACTGATGCACCACGTTTGGGCCGCAATTATGCATATATACTTGTAGATTATATTTTGTCCTGAGCTATTTATTTCACATCAAGGGAGAGACAACATGCAAAAAACAGCTGAACAACAACGGCTTACTGAGTACCGTGAACGTAAGGCGAACTGGAAGAAATGGGGACCCTATCTCAGCGAGCGTGCATGGGGAACCGTACGGGAAGATTATAGTGAAGATGGCAGCGCCTGGGATTATTTTCCTCATGATCACGCACGCAGCAAAGCCTACCGCTGGGGAGAGGATGGTATCGCGGGTATTTCCGACCGTTATCAATATCTTTGTTTCGCCCTGGCGCTGTGGAATGGGAAAGACCGCATTATAAAAGAGCGCATGTTCGGTCTAACCGGTTCCGAGGGCAATCATGGCGAAGATGTAAAAGAGCACTATTTTTACCTCGACAACACGCCCACCCACAGCTACATGAAAATACTGTATAAATACCCGCAGGTTGAGTTTCCCTATCAAGATTTACAGACCGAAAACAGGCGGCGCGGATTCAACGATTTCGAGTACGAACTGCTGGATACCGGAGCCTTCGAGGGAAACCGCTATTTCGATGTCTTTGTCGAGTATGCCAAGGCCGATCAGGAAAATATTCTGATCAAAATTACGGTGACCAATCGCGGACCGGAATCCGCTGCCTGTCACGTCCTGCCCACGCTCTGGTTCCGCAACACATGGAGCTGGGGTTATGAAAAAGGCCCCATGGGGGATACGCCGAGAAAACCGCAGCTCAGGCAAATTGAAGGTAAAGCGGGGACCGCCGCGGTGGAAGCCAATCACCCGGCCGCCGGCACCTATTATCTGTATGCTGAAAATGCGCCTGAATTGCTTTTCACCGAAAACGAGACCAACACGGTCCGTTTTTCTAATTCGCCCAAAGATAATTTTTATGTCAAAGATGCATTTCACCGGTACCTGGTCAACGGAGAAAAAGGAGCTGTCAACCCGGCCCGGGAAGGCACGAAGGTCGCAGCCCTTTACGGTGGTGATATTGCAACGGGCGAATCCCGGGTTATGCGGTTGCGCCTTTCAAACCAGGCACTCCCATCCGCTTTCAAGGGTTTTGATGGGATTTTTGAAAAGCGTCAGGCAGAGGCCGATGAATTTTACGCAGCGATTCAAAATCCCAATCTGAGCACCGATGAAAATCGTGTGCAGCGTCAAGCTTTGGCCGGCATGCTCTGGACCAAGCAGTTTTTTTACTACAATATCGAACAGTGGTTAAATGGTGATCCTGCCATGCCCCCCTTGCCGGAAGCCCGCCGCAAGGGTCGCAACCACGATTGGGAGCATCTTAACAATTTCGACATCCTCTCCATGCCCGACAAATGGGAGTACCCCTGGTATGCCGCCTGGGATCTGGCCTTTCATTGTATCCCCATCGCACTGGTCGATACCGATTTTGCCAAACGCCAACTGGATCTGATGTCCCGTGAATGGTACCAGCATCCCAACGGGCAACTGCCGGCTTATGAGTGGAAATTCGGCGATGTCAACCCGCCGGTACACGCCTGGGC
>JBDNAO010000316.1:0-2610 GCA_039768375.1 Desulfobacterales bacterium
CGCCGCCAACAGCAAAATAACTGTCCATGATTTGATTTTTTTAACCATAACGGATATCCTCGAATTTGGTGAATGGGCACGAGAAAATAAAGCGGATTTGCAATAGTTTCATTTTGAATATAATGGTGGCAAGACATCTGTAAAGCGATTCAGAATGGTTTGGGAGCGACCGGATGGCCGCCCCCAACAGTTTTTGCAGGGTAATGATGACTGCCGAAAGCGGGTTTTTTTATTGGTTTCGCCTGCCGGGTGACAAGCCGGCCCCTGCGGAACCGGGCACTGTGCCGACGGAGGCGGCTGAGGAAAAAACGGCTGAAGAGCCGGAGGCTTTAATTCTCTGCCGCCATTGCGGGCAAGCAATTGCGCGCCCGAACGACCGCACCGTAAGGGACGGTTCGCATCAGCACACCTTTGCCAACCCGCACGGAATTGTTTACGAGATCCTGTGCTTTCAATCGGCCGACGGCTGCACCACCAGCGGTCCGGCGACTGACGAATTTACTTGGTTCAAAGGATACCGCTGGCGGGTTGCCGTCTGTCGCGCCTGCCTGATCCATTTGGGATGGCATTTCGCCTCGGAGAGCGGGGACCGGTTTTACGGCCTGATTTCGGATCGTCTGAGCTTTCCGAGCTAGTGTCCATCCATAAATGGCCTTTTTTCCACTGGACTGAGTTCTCCGCGGGTTTCCGGCTGCGGCGTACATAAAGTACGCCTCGCCGTAAACCCTTGTGCGGGCTTGCCCAGCGAAAAAAAATCTTATTTATGAATTGAACACCCAATAGTGCCTAAAACGATCGCGGATGGGCACGAGCAAATATTCGACCGGGCTGTCGTTTGAGCCATTGCCCGCGGGCGATGGCCCGTTTTAGAGGAGGTCACGCAAGAAAAAGAGGGGCTTACACTCTCGTAAAATGCTTTATCGTGCGTGTATTTAAAGAGCGGCCCTCGTTGCCCGGGGCGCGGTGAAATCAACCTGCAAGTATAAGGAGTGCGACTGTGCTGTTGTCAAAGCTCGGCAATGAAATCCTTTCAAGAGGCCCCGAAGCTGTTTTGCCGCAGAACCTCAGCCCGGAATGGCTCGGCCGGATCCAGAAAATGGCCGATGAATTTTTAGACACCAATTTCGAACCCGGTGACTGTCGGAAGGTCGACTTCACCGCCGACCCGGTTCTTTCCGCCTGTGTTCTCGAAATTCTGCGCCATTTAAACGACGGGAAAGTGGATGTTCAAGAAAATGAAATGTTTGAAAATCTGACTCTCTATGCCCTGTCGGTAACCGTGCAAACGGTAGCCAAACAAAAGGCCATCGATCTGGAGCCGCCGACGCTGGCCACTATCTTCGACAAACGGCGATTGCAGGAAATTGTAAAAATCCGTCCCGAATTCGAGACGATCATCAAGATTATCTGTATGAACGGCGCCTGATAGCCTCGGCCGAAAATTATGGCACATCAGACTTATTTTTCCGGACCCCTAACCCTGTGAGACCTTTTGGTAGAGGGGCGAGATGTCGCGCAGGGTCGTCACCACATTCTTCAATGCGACCAAAAAGGTGGTGATCTCTTCGGCCGTGTTGTCCTTGCCGAAGGAAAGCACCAGGGTTCCCTGGGCATCGGCATGGCTGAGTCCCAGAGAGATCAGCACGTGAGAAGCCCGCAGGGAGCCGGTGGCGCAGGCTGATCGCGTGGAAACGGCAATGTCTTCATCATCGAGCATCAGCATGACACTTTCGCCCTCGATGAACTGAACCGACATCGACACCATGTTGGGCAGGCTGTGTTCGGGATGCGTGTTGATGAGGTAGTGGTCGATATAGTCAGGCAATTCCTTCAACAACTGGTGTTTGAGCGAAAGGCAGTGTGCGGTCCACTTGTCGAGATTCTGTCGGGTGACCGTAGCAGCCACACCCATGCCGATGATGCCGAGGAGGTTTTCGGTGCCGGCGCGTTTGTTGCCCTCCTGCACGCCGCCGTCCAGCAATGGAAATATGCGGGTGCCGCGACGGATATAGAGCCCCCCGACTCCGGTGGGACCGTAAAAAGTGTTGGCGGCGAAGCTGAGTAGATCGACGCCCATCTTTTGAACGTCGATCGGCACCATTCCGACCGAATCGACCGCATCGGTGTGAAATATTACCTTTCTCTCACGGGTGATTTTAGCGATTTCCTCGATCGGCTGAATGGTGCCGGTTTCGTTGTTACTGTGCATGATGGAAACCAGGATGGTCTCGTCGGTAATGGCATCGGCCACCTCCTGAGGATTGACCCGGCCCTTTTCGTTTACCGAAACCGAGGTCATCTTGTAGCCCTGCGACTGAAGGCGCTTGAGACTCCTTATGACGGCATTGTGTTCGATGTTCGATGTGACGATGTGCTTGCCCTTTTCGGCTTTGGCCATCGCCACCCCCTTGATGGCGTGATTGACCGATTCGGTGCCGCCGGAGTTGAACACCACTTCTTTGGGCATGGCCGCATTGATCAGTTCGGCAACCGAATTGCGGGCACTATCGAGGGCTTCGGCGGCGGCTTCGCCGCTTTTGTGCTGGCTGGAAGGATTGTGGTAGTCCTTGTTTATGGCATCGATCATCGCCGCTTTCACTTCCGGCAGCA
>JBDNAO010000317.1:0-13134 GCA_039768375.1 Desulfobacterales bacterium
ACCTGGCCGCGATCCGCAAAGGACAGTTCGAAGGGATGGCCGAAAAAATAAAGGCGCCCGAATGGACGCCCGACTTCGGTCCGCCGGAAATCCATCCGAGCGCCGGCGTCACGGCGGTCGGCGCCCGCATGCCCCTCGTGGCCTTCAACGTCAACCTCGACACCGACCGGCTGGACATCGCCGACGGCATCTCACGGCGGGTGAGACACATCAACGGAGGCCTGCGCTACTGCAAGGCCATGGGAGTCCGTCTCCAGGAGCGCGGCATCGTGCAGGTGTCGATCAACATGACCGATTACACCCAAACCGCTCTCTACCAGGTCTTTGAACTGATCCGGATCGAGGCCCGTCGTTACGGGGTGAACGTCATCGGCAGCGAGATCGTCGGCCTGGTGCCGATGGCAGCACTGGTCGACACGGCCGCCTACTATCTCGGGCTGGAGGACTTTTCGGCGGATCAGGTGCTGGAGACGAGGCTTGAAATTTGAGACTTGAAACTGGGGACTTGAGAGTCGGGGGAATGGAGAGGAAGGCTGAGGGGTGCAAGGTGAACGGTGCAGGGTTCAGGACAAAGCGGGCGAAGGGATCGGTCAAAGTATTAAGATTACGGGTAGAGGTCAAGGGTGGCGACAAGGAGGGTTGAAGGGAAACAGGATTTCATCCAGGGAGGGGGAAATGGTTAAACTGTTGGCAATCGGTCTCACACTGTGTGTCATCCTATCAGCCGATATGACTTCTGCAGGCCAGGGCGGGAAGGAGGAGCCGGCCGTTGTTGCCGCTGAAGGCTGGCTCAAGCTGGTTGACGAGGGAAAGTTTGCTGAAAGCTGGAAGGAGTCGGCCGAGTACTTCAAAGGTGCCGTTAAACAGGATCAATGGGAACAATCGATTCAGAGCGTTAGAATACCGCTGGGAGCGGTCATCTCCAGAAGATTGAAAACCAAGAACTTCGCCACTTCTCTTCCCGGCGCCCCCGATGGTGAGTATGTCGTTATCCAGTTTGCGACATCATTCGAAAACAAATCCTCCGCTGTCGAAACGGTTACACCCATGATGGACAAAGACGGCCAATGGCGCGTTTCAGGCTACTACGTAAAATAGCAATATGATTATCGGGAACCTCATCATCAAGAACGCCGCGCAGTTGGTGACCTGCAGCGGGCTCACGGCCAAGAGCGGCAGCGAGATGGCCGATCTACACGTGATTGAAGACGGGGCGCTCATCGCCGAGAACGGCCGCATCCGGGCTGTCGGGCGCACGGCCGATATTTTGCAGGGTGTGGATGCAACCGGGTTTGCGGTCATCGATGCCGCCGGCAAGGCTGTGCTGCCCGGATTCGTCGATTCCCACACCCATTTTATATTCGGCGGTTACCGGGCGGAGGAGTATGCCTGGCGGCTGCGTGGTGACAGTTACATGGAGATCATGCAACGCGGTGGTGGCATCTTCAGTACGGTCGCTGCCACGCGCGGTGCCGATCTGGAAGAGTTGGTCGCCTCCGGTCGCAGGCGACTCGACGCCATGCTTGCCTTCGGCGTGACGACGGTGGAAGGCAAGAGCGGCTACGGGCTCGACCGGGTCACCGAGCTCCGTCAACTCGAGGCCATGCGGGTCCTGTCCGGCTGCCACCCGCTCGATGTCGTACCGACATTTCTGGGAGCCCATGCGGTGCCGCCCGAATACAAGGGCCGGGAAGAGGCATTTATCGATTTCATGATGGCGACCGTCCTGCCGGTGGTTGCCGAACGAAGACTGGCCGAGTTTTGCGACATTTTTTGTGAGAAGAACGTCTTTTCGATCGAACAATCCCGGCGACTGCTGCTCAAGGCACGCGAACTCGGATTGAAGTTGAAGCTCCACGCCGACGAGATCGTGCCGCTGGGCGGTGCGGAACTCGCGGCCGAACTGGGGGCCGTGTCCGCCGATCATCTGCTGCAGGCTTCCGACCGCGGCATCGATGATATCGCCCGGGCCGGCGTTATTGCAACCTTGCTGCCCGGAACGGCTTTCAGTCTGAAGGCGTCCTACGCCCGGGCGCGGGTCATGATCGACCGTGGCTGCGCCGTGGCGCTGGCCACGGACTTCAATCCCGGCAGCTGCTTTACCGAGTCGATTCCCCTGATCTTCGCATTGTCCGTCCTCAACATGGAGATCGGCATCGAGGAGGCGGTGACGGCGATGACCATCAACGGCGCCGCCGCCCTCGATCGGGCCGATACCATCGGCAGCATCGACCCCGGCAAGCAGGCCGATCTCATCGTTCTGGAATTCCCGTCATACGCCTTCATCCCTTACCATATCGGCGTCAGCACGGTCGAAAAAGTGATCAAAAGGGGCGCGATCGTTTTTGACAAAACCCGGCACGAGGAGCGCAATGATGTATGCTGATCTGTCGTTAAAAGAGTACCTGAAGCAAACGGCTTCAGCTGCGCCGGTCCCCGGTGGCGGGAGCGTGGCGGCTCTAAGTGCGTCGCTGGCCGCGGCACTTGCGGGAATGGTAGCCGGACTGACGGTCGGTCGTAAAGGCTTCGAAGCCGTCGAACAGGAGATGAAGGAGACCGCGGCCGCCGCGGCTGATCTCCTTAACCGGTGCGTCGAGGACATCGACCGGGATCCCGACGCTTATCGGCAGGTGCTTGCCGCCTACAGGCTTCCGAAGGACAGTGCCGCAGACAAAGCGGCCCGCAGTCTCGCCATCCAGGCGGCGATGAAGCAGGCGGCGTTGGTGCCGCTGGCGCTGGCCGAACGGGTGCAGCGGATCCTGGACTTGGCCGGCGACGTGGTACAGAAGGGCAATCCCAACGCTGTATCCGACGGCGCAGTTGCGGCCATGATGGCCCGTACAGCCGGGCTGGCCGCCATCTGCAATGTCCGGATCAACCTGACCTCGGTCAAAGACGCCGATTTCGTCGATAAGATCACCCGCAAAATCGAGAGGCTGGAGAAAGAACTGGTCAACCGCGAAAAAGAGATCCTCGGGGGGCTCCCCTCTTGACCCGCGGCTTACCCCCACTGACGGTGACGCGCTCTCATTGATTGCACCGGACCATTTATTCCCGGGGATCGCATGCGGGGATGCCTCCGTCCTTCGCAGCAGCACCCGCTGAAATAATAAAAGGGAGTGAGGGAGATTGAAAAAGTCCACGGCAGTTCTCGGCTTGGTCGCCGGCCTGATCGTTCTCGTCTACACTCTGGGCTGCGCTTATCTGTGGTCGCAGCAGACCCGCTTTATTTTTATGCCCCAGCGTGACATCACCAGCACACCCGCCGATACCGGTCTGCCATACGAGGACGTGTTCATACCGGTCGCGGGTGACAGCGGCGGTGTCGAGCGGCTCCACGCCTGGTGGATTCCAGCCGGGACTGCCGGCAGGTCGACCTTGCTCTACCTGCACGGAAGCGCTTTGAATATCGGCGCCAATGTAGAGCACGCCAAGCGGTTTCACGGTCTCGGATTTGCAGTTCTGCTTCTCAGCTACAGAGGCTACGGCCGCAGTGACGGGGATTTCCCTTCTGAAACCACGGTCTACCAAGACGCCGAAGCCGCGTGGCAGTATCTGGTGACCAAACGGGAGATTGCGCCGGATGACATCATGATTTACGGCCATTCCCTGGGTGGTGCCGTGGCGATCGACCTGGCGGTTCGTCATCCGGCGGCAAGAGGCCTAATCGTCGAGGCGACCTTCACTTCTATCTATAACATGGCCGCGCGTGGCGGCGCCTATCGGGTTTTTCCTCTCGACCTGATTCTGACCCAGCGCTTCGATTCACTTTCTAAAGTCGACCGTCTGCGCGTGCCGGTTCTCTATCTCCACGGTACTGACGATAGAGTGGCACCGTTTGACATGAGCCGGCGCCTGTACGAGCGTACGCGGGCTCCGAAGCGCTTGCAACTCATTTTGGGAGGCGGACACAACAACAGTGCTCGGGTGGGTGGGTCGGTGTACCTTCAGGCGGTCAAGGAATTCCAGGACATGGTCGCGTCGGTCGGCAACACGCCGCGGCTGTGGGAAAAACATTCCTTAACCATGCGCCGATGCTGCCGTGCATCGTCAAGTGGTCGTAGCTTTTTCATGTCGATCGCCAGGGACATCAAATCGATTTTTCTTGGTCCCGATACAAGCGATGTTCTATTTGGAATTAAAATCGACCGAACTCCTTGAAATTGTAACGCTCAATTCGGGGATGTGCCCGTTCGACGCGGCAAGCGTAAGCAGAAAATCAAGCATACCAGAGACGCTGCGGCGGATGCCCAGAAGACCATCGACACGCCCTGTCCGACGGAGTCCTGGAGGGTTTTAAGGGCGTCCACCGGAATCAACGACTGGATATCGGGCCGGAAAATCTGCTCGATGTTCTGACGGATCTGCTCGCCGATGGCCGGCGGCAGACTGCCGCCGAAACCGGATTCAGACAACTTCCCCATAAACCGGGCATTGAGCAGGCTGCCGGAAATTCCCACACCGATGGTCCCGCCGAGCGTTCTGGCAAACTGCTGCGAAGCAGTGGCAGCACCGAGGTTCTCGGTCTTCAGGCTGTCCTGTACGATCAACAGGGAGGCAATCGATACGAATCCCATGCCGGCCCCGGCCAGGGCCAAGGCCGTCGTAAAGAGCCCGATCGATGGGGTGCCGGTCAACGCCAGGCCGCTGCCGGCCAGAAGGAAAAGGGCGCCCGCCACTGCATAATTGCGTTTCCTCACGCGGTGGGCCGTCTGACCGCAGAGCAGGGCACCCCCCGACCACGCCAGGCTGAGAGGAATCATCGCCACCCCCATCTCGGCCGGTGATTTTCCCAGGGCACCCTGAATGAACAGCGGACTGAACGCCGCTAGAGAGAATATCGCGAAACTGCTCATAAACGCGGCTGCGTTACCGGAACTAAATCCGGAACGACCCAGGAAATCGATTGACAGGATCGGATCGGCGGCGTGCTTTTCGGCATAGTAGAACGTGACTCCACCCGCCAGTGAAACACCCAGAAGCCCGATTATCGGCAGCGACAGCCAGCGGTAGTGATTGCCCGTCATCAGGAAAACCGTCAGCAATGACAGGATCGTCAGGGTCAGAGTGGCCGCGCCGAACAGGTCAAGGGCGGCACGGCGTTTCTTTACGCGGGTTTCCTTGAAATAGAGATAGATGCCCAGAAAGGATAAAAATCCTAGCGGCAGGTTGATGAAAAAGATCCAGCGCCAGGACCAGTAGTTGACGATGAAACCGCCCATCGGCGGCCCGAGAACGCTGGCTAGGCCCCACACGAAGCTGGCGATCGACATCATTTTGCCGCGCTTTCCAGGCGCGGCGATATCGGACAGCAGAGTATATACCAAGGCGAATGCGGCACCCGCGCCCACACCCTGGAGTACCCGGGCGACGATCAGTTGAATCATGGAGGTCGAAAAACCGGCCACGAGCGAGCCGGCCAGGAAAATGGCGATGGCAAAGCCGAACAGGTGCTTGCCGCTGTAAAGATCGGCCAACTTGCCGAAAATCGGAAGGGCGACTGCACGGCTGAGGAGGTAAACCGAAAATACCCAGCTATAGAGTTCCAGCCCGCCCATGTCGGCTACGATGGTCGGCATGGCGGATCCCATCACCAGGGTGTCGAGGGCTCCCAGGAAAAGTGCCATGAGCGCTGCCCCAATGATCAAGAAACGATCTTTGCGGGTCAATTCATTCGCGGTTACAGCGCCCGCCGCCGATGCCCGTTCGCCTTGCATTGCGGCCATTTTCTACACGGATGATCGATTCACTGTAAATGAAAAATTCGCAGTTTCCTCCCCGTCTTGATCGGTTACAAACATCACCTTTAAGGCTTCGTCGATCCGATCGACCGTCACGAAGATCAGGGTGTTGCGCACCTCGTCCGGCAGATCCTCCAGATCTTTCTCGTTTCGTTTGGGCAGAATAACCGTGGTGAGCCCGGCGCGATGCGCGGCCAGGATTTTTTGCTTGATACCGCCCACCGGCAACACGCGCCCCCTCAAGGTGACTTCTCCGGTCATTCCGACATCGCCCCGAACCGGATGACCGCTGAACAGACTGGCCATGGCCATTGCCATGGCCACACCGGCCGAGGGGCCGTCTTTCGGGACTGCTCCGGCCGGCACATGCAGATGCACGTCCGTTTTTTCGAACCGGTTCGGATCCACACCCAGTTCGGCGGCTTTGGAGCGAACGTAGCTGTGGGCAATCTGAGCGCTTTCGCGCATCACGTCCCCCAGTTGACCGGTAAGGGTCAGTTTGCCCCTACCGTTCATGCGGGTGGCTTCGATGAACAGAATGTCGCCGCCGACCGCGGTGACGGCCAGTCCGGTTGCGATTCCGGGAATTTCGATGTTTTCGGACAGCTCGGATTCGAACTTTTCCTTTTTGAGATATTCGCGTACCAACTCCGGAGTTATGATCACGTGCGACCATTCCTGGGCGGCGATTTTGACGACACTTTTGCGGCAGACCGCGCCAATCTGACGCTCGAGATTTCGAACCCCGGCCTCGCGAGTGTAGTCCTGAATGATCTTGCGCAGCGCTTCGGCGGTGAAGGTGATCTCCTCGTCTGTGAGGGCGTGTGCCTGCAACTGCCGCGGCACGAGGTGCCGCTGGGCAATCTGGAGTTTTTCGTATTCCGTGTAGCCGTCCAGTTGGATGATTTCCATGCGGTCCCTTAGAGGCGCCGGGATGGTTTCGAGTTGATTGGCAGTGGTGATGAAGATGACGTCGCTCAGATCGAAATCCACATCCAGGTAGTGATCCCGGAACGCCTTGTTCTGGGCCGGATCGAGGACCTCCAGCAGCGCACTGCTGGGGTCGCCGCGCCAGTCGACGCCGATCTTGTCGACTTCATCCAGCATGAAAACCGGATTGCGGGTTCCGGCACGCTTGAGCGCTTGAATGATGCGCCCGGGCATCGCACCGATATAGGTCCGGCGGTGCCCGCGGATTTCGGCCTCATCCCGCATGCCGCCCAGACTCATGCGGGTGAATTTTCGACCCATAGCCCGGGCAATGCTCTGGCCAAGGCTGGTCTTGCCGACGCCCGGAGGACCGGCAAAACTGAGGATGACGCCCATGGCCTCGGAGGGTTCCGCTGCTTTTTCCGTCGCCTCCGGTTTTCCGCGTTCCTGAATCAGCTTGCGCACCGCCAGGTACTCGACCAACCGCTGCTTGACGTCTTCGAGCCCGTAATGGTCCTCGTCCAGTACCGCTCGTGCGCGCCCGATGTCGCTCTGGTCCTCGCTGGCTTTGCTCCAAGGCAGATCGATCAGCCAGTCCAGGTAGGTTTTGATGACCGAGTACTCGGCCGCCTGCGGCGACATTCCGTCCAACCGCTTCAGCTCGCGTTCGGCCTCCTTAAGGGCCTCCTCCGGCAGGGCGGCGTCTTCGATCTTCAGGCGATACTCGTCAATTTCGGACTGGCCCGGTTCCGATTCGCCCAGTTCTTTCTGAATGGCGCGTAATTGCTGCCGCAAATAGTATTCCCGCTGGGCCTTGTTCATTTCTTCACGGGCCTCAGACTCGATCTTTTTCCCTATCGTGAGGACCTCTTTCTCACGGGTCAAATGGCCGATCAGCAGCCGATATTTTTCTTTGAGGGAATCGATCTCAAGAATCTGCTGGGCTTTCAACACTTCCAGTCCGGTACCGCTGGCAACGAGATAGACCAGGTAGCGCGGGTCCTTGACCTGGGACAGATAGTCACCGACTTCCTTCGGGAATTTCGGCGACAGCGCCACAACCTGCTGGGCGAGTTCACGCAGACTGCGCTGCAGGGCATCCAACTCGAGGTCCTTTTCAATTTTATCGGGCGCTATGGCGATATGGGCTTTCAGATAAGGCTTGTCGGCCATCCAATAATTGATCTGAAACCGTTCGATCCCCTGAACGATGACCTGGAGGCTGTTGTCGGCCGACCGGGTCACGTGTTCGACCTTGGCGATCGTACCGACTTCATAAGTCTGGCCCGGCAGCGGCTCCTCGATTTCCGGATATTTCATGCCTACCAGGCCGATCAGACGATCTCCATTCAACGCGTCGTTGACGAGGTTCACCGACCGCGGAATGCGCACCGAAAGCGGCATCATGGAGAACGGAAAGGCCACCGTGTTGCGCAGGGGCAGGATCGGCAACTCGCTGGGGATATTGGTTTTCGGCTGCGGGTGAGTTTCAGATTCCGTCTGCTCGTTGGCCGCAATACCGGCGTCTTTAGTCGTATTGTCTATTGCGCTCATTGAATCACCTTTATGTCGTCAAGCCTCAAGGCTTGGTTGATTTCAGTGTTGCGGAACTCTGCGGTTCACTTGAGGTTCGGCCGCATTACCCTGACATTTGGAACTTAAAAATAATGCAAAAAGACAGTTTGTAAAGAACATCCAAATCCTCTGCGGGTTCTGGCCGTGCGGCGCTGCGTCAATCGGGGCTTAAGGGCTCACTCAAAAATAACGTCACATTTTGGACGCCGATGCATCCCGTCTGGCCGCGTTGCGAAAACTCGGAATATCCAGATATTCCTGCGTTTCCACGCCTTGCCAGGCGGGCGCCTCAACGCCTAAAATTGCGAACTTATTTTATGGTGAACCCTAAAGGTGGGCTGAAATCTGCAAAAAGGTTGGTCAACACATGCGCCATCCTTTCGTGCGGCAAGGGCTGCGATGGAAACATACCGGGGGAATAGTGACGCCGGCGGAACGGTTCGAGAAATGCGCGGTTGCGACTGATGACATGCACGGGAACGGACCACGGACGTCCGGGCCCGGTAACTTGGACGTTCGGTTGGTGATCGCCCATGATGATGACCAGTGCATCGTCTTTAACAAATTGTTCGATAAATCCCAGAATGACCTTGAAGTCATAGGTCAAAGCAGCAATGTAGGCTTCTGCGGCATGGGTCATGTCGGACCAGGTCACCGGAAAGACAAGCGGTTCGAGGCCCTGAAAAACTGTGCCGTCGCCGATCCGGGACCAATCAGCGAGGAAGGGCGGCAGGACATGAAAGGGCGCATGACTGTTGCCCAGGACGATTTCGATAAAAAGCGGCCGGCTGCGATTCTCTATTTCCCGGCGCCGGACGAAATCGAGAACGAACTGGTCCGGCATGGCAGACCAGCCGAAACCGGGCCCGCGGTAACCGAATGCCGGTTGGGTGTAGATCCGGCTGTAACCGAAGAATGCACCTTCCGGCCACGGCCGGGTCGTGCCGGGCATGACGCAAACGGTGCGGTAACCGGCGATATTGAATTTTTCGATGGTGGTCCGGATTGTTGATGTCAACAGGAATTGGTACCGGACCTGGTTGTCGATATGAAGTCCACTGACCACTGTCGCATGCGCCAACCATGACGTGCCGCCGTAAGACGGTGCGTCGATGAAATTCGAAACGACCGCAAAACCGTCAGCGGACAGGTCATGCTCGAAGCGGCGCAGAACCGGTGTGAAGAGATTAAGATGCTCCCGCTTCTCGAAGGCGGTGTGGCCGTAGGACTCGATGAAAAGCAGGTAGACATCATTGCCTTTCAGACCTTTGATTGCGCTGGAAGGATCGACACCATCCATCCCGGTTTGCTGCAGTTCGCTGAGGATCCGGCGACGGTAGGTTCCGATATCCAGAATGAAACGGGCTTCTTCAGCCACGCGTTGCATGACTGCGAACGCACTGGCACTGGAGGTTTTTCCGGCCACGAAATGGTGAAATCCGGCGATGACCAAAAACAACAGTCCGGCTGTGCCCCAAAAAAACCTTCTTCCATGCGGATGTCG
Organism: Desulfobacterales bacterium; assembly: GCA_039768375.1. Taxonomy (GTDB): domain Bacteria; phylum Desulfobacterota; class Desulfobacteria; order Desulfobacterales; family SG8-13; genus JARFQH01. Next base: position 9,751 of record JBDNAO010000317.1, read on the forward strand.
AAAGAAGCCATGGATGACGGCCAGGGACCTGTGAAGCCCCATACACAGCAGCGTGACAAGCGCCACCAGCAGGATAAGGCCGGTAAAAAAGGTGCTTGGCGGCATGCTTTTGTAGAGTAGGTTCATGAGATCCGGCAGGTAGACCGAATCGATGTAAAGGTTGAACTTGCGATTTAGATAAAACGGTACCAGAGAATCGGCGAAAATAAAGAGGCGCAAAAACAAGACGACGGCGATGGCCGGAAAATAATAGAGGGCATGAAAAGGCATGCCCCAGCGCACCGCCACGGCCGTCACCGCCATTAGGATGAAAATTTCGCAGGAGGGCAAAAGAAGTGCGGCCGAAAACGGCTGCAAACCGGGAACGGTGAAGTTCATCACGAGATTAAGAAACCACCAGGCGGCAAGAAATTTCACCATGGGCCTTGATTCGTCAAGAAAACAGGATATCTGCAATCTTGTCGTCATCAACGATCTCCTCCAATGAAGAGTATATTTGAGGAACTTTTCTACCGGCGTATCCGAAGCCATTTCCTGTACCTCCGAACAATCAGTGTCAATCGGCCGATCCGTTCGGACGGGCTCGCTACACATAGACGATTGCCTCGAGGCCCTTGTGTCGGCGCAGGGCTTCCAGCAGACCGACCGTGCCGGTCATCATGTTGTCTCCCCAAGGCGCTCCGAATGTGATCGGCAGTCGTGAGGTCTCAACAAGGCGGCGTTTGGGCCCGGTGGCCAGGATGATGTCGACGGCATCGAAACCGATGCTGCGGCGCACGTAGGCGCCGTGGCCGCCTTCCCTCAAGATGTCGGCGTGCGTCAATTTCCCGTCGGCCAGTCCGCACAGCAGGGATTCCAGACGGTTCAGCGTGATGTCACGGGTGTGGTACTCGAAAAAACCGGCCAACTCGCCGCCCGACAGCGCAGCCCCGACCGTGTGAGAGGTGGCGATGTCGAGCACCAGGACATTTTCCCTGGAACCGGCCAGCGCATCGACGGACGCACCGAGAATGGCCGCCATGCCGCTGTCCATGACGTAAACCTCGTCGGTCGGTAGTTTTGCGGCGCTGGCCGCAATCGAACGCAGCCGATTGAGGCTAGCGGGCACCTCGGATCCGCGATAAAACAGGGCGTGGGGCAATGGATCGCGTTCCAGGACCTTGCAGTTGATCTCGTGTCGGTAGACCAGATGGGAGGTTCCCGGCGGTGGTACCCCATGGTCCTGAGCACAGACCGCGACGGCCTCGAATTCAAACGGTACGCCGAAAGATGTGACGATCTGCCGCAATCTCTCGGTTTCCAGGTCTTCGAGGATCAAGTGGGTGTACTGAGAGCCCCGCGCCATTTCTTCAGCCGCGGCATCATCGACCACCTGGATTCCCCAATCGCGGAGGCGCTCCGGCCTGTGACTCAGGGTGGCGGCGGCCGCGACCGACATGACGACTTGCGCTTGGCCGGCCCGCTCCCGCAGTACTTCGGTGATCGGCCCGCCGCCCATTTCACTGCCGGTCACCACCAGGTTTCCAGGCAGACCGGCCGCCCTTTCGGCCACCGTCTGCACCGGCGACTTGACGACCGCCTTGTAGTGCTGGGGCGACTCATTGTCGAAGTAAAGGATGTCCATGGTTCCCGCGCCGATGTCCACCATCAAAAACCGACTCATTTTATTGGCCCCCTCATAGGAAACTGAACGGTACTATACCCAGTAGAAAGGTAATCTTTAGAGATACTATCCTGGGTATTGAGGTATTCAGAAACCTCAAATTCCAAGCACCAAATTCCAATGAAATCCCAAATTTGAATATCCAATGATCCAAACAGGTTTGTCATTTTGAATGTTGGTCATTGTGATTTGTTTGTTTTTTGTTATTTGCGATTTGGAATTTTTCATCGAAACTTATCGTTTCCTTTTCGATCACAGTGGTCGCTCACCGCCAGAGGCGGCGCTGAAAATGGACTAAGGGCTCGCTTAAAAATAAGGCCCAAAATCACCAAATTGTTTTTATGAAACCCCAGAGCGTGTCTTAACATGACTACAGTCGAATGGTTTCGCCTCTTTTCGGGACCAGGACCGAATAGCCGGTCTGACGCAGATGGCCGGCAAACGCTAGCGCCTGGTCCTCCTCCCCGTGCACCACGGCAATGCGCTTGATGTTTAGATTCGACTCCTTAATAAACCGCAAGAGTTCCTGTTTGTCTCCATGAGCGCTGAATCCACCGAGACTCGTCACGTGTGCCTTCAAAGGGTAGGTTTTGTTGAGAAACTTCAGAATCGGCGGCGGCCCGCTTCTGCCTGACTGTTCATAAGCCGTGCCTTGATCGATGATACGCCGCCCGAGGGTGTTCTGCGCCATGAAACCCACGATCAGAATCGTGTTTTTTTCGTCGTGGATTTTATGGCGCAGGTGATGCAGAATCCGTCCGGCTTCGCACATGCCGGAAGCGGCCAGAACGATGTGCGGTTTTTTTTCGCGGTTGAGCCGCATCGACTCTTCCACCGACGTGACAAAATGGACCTGGTCGAAGGAGAACGGGTTCTTGCCGTTTTTTAGAAAATCTTCCTGTGCATCGCGATCGTACACTTCGGGATGCTCGCCGAATACCCGGGTGATGCTGACGGCCAGGGGACTGTCCACAAATATGGGGACGCGCGGCACGGCTTTCTCGTCGTAGAGCTCGTGGAGCACGTATAGCAGTTCCTGGGTACGGCCGAAGGCAAACGCCGGAATCAGCACCGTCCCCCGGCGGTTGTTGGTCTCGACCAGGATCTTCTCGAGCTTCGGCTTGAGCGCCTCGACCGGCTCATGCAAGCGGTCACCGTAAGTGCTCTCCACTATCAGCAGGTCCACGTCGCGGTGCTGCTCTTCAAAGTTCAAGGTTGGATTGCGCACGATCGGCTTGTCGAAGCGGCCAAGGTCTCCAGAGTAGCAGACGGTGATCGGAAGACCGTTATCCTCATACCGGATCATGCTGATGGCCGAGCCGAGGATGTGCCCGGCATCGTAGAACGTGCAGGTCATGTTGGTTCCGATCGCCACCGGGTAGCGATAAGGAGTGCCGTCGAAGCTGGCCAATGCATTTTGGGCGTCTGCGCTCGTGTAGAGCGGATGAATTTTGTCCAGATGCAGCTGGTCCATAAAGTTGTTGATGACAGCGGCATCCAGTTCGTGGCGGTTTTTCTTGAGCACTTGCTTGACGTCTGAGAGCCGGCTGCCGACGTTCATTTTTTTTCGATTCGAGGGTTTCATCTGGTTGAGGGCCCCCCGAACGGTTTTGTAGTTCAGGTAATCGGCGTCCGACTCCTGAATGTGGGCCGAGTCCAGCAACAGGTAGGCGCAGGCCGAGGTCGTTGCCCGCGTGCAGACCACGCGACCGTTGAACCCG
>JBDNAO010000318.1:0-5796 GCA_039768375.1 Desulfobacterales bacterium
GCGGCTGCGGCGGCAGCTTGGCCACGGTTTCGGGTGGTAGTGATTCTATAATCGGTTTGGCGACCGGCCGGCCGACGGATGCCGTCGGTACAGCGTTGCGGTCCGAGGGCGATAGCAGATAAAGGAAGATCCCTCCGACTGAAATCAGCACCACCACCGCCAGCAGACCCCACAGCAACACAGCCGACCAACCGGAACTGATGTCCCAACGACGAATGGCCCTGCGGGGTGCGGACCCGGAAGGCCAGACCACCGATCGACCTTTGGGAGGATTTTCGTCTTCGAGTTTTTTAAGGGCTTTCAGAATGGAACTCACAATTTCACATTCCTCGATAAAAGCGGATTCTCATCCCACACATCGATATGACTTGGCAAATAGATGGATGGATGCTGGCATTCCCATGCCCGATCAACCGCCTCTCAATCGTGCCGGATGTGCGGGATATCCAGTCGCTGGTTTTCGTTGAATAGCACAATTTTTGTCAGGGCTCCGACGATCCCATCCGGCTCCAGGCCGTATTTCCTTTGAATCTGTCTGACTGTCTCTTTGGTCTGCTCGTCGTAGGACGGGCCGGTATCGATCTGGGTGTATCCGATCTCGTTCAACTGATTCTTCAGTGCCGCGATCGCATCGTGCGGCGGCCGTTTCGCCGCCGGATCATCGGGGGACATGAAATCCTTCCATGGTATATAAACACCATCGGCACAGTACGGCTCTAAGTCATCCTTTGTCACCGTGATGGTCTCGTTCAATCGCGCACGGCCCAGGGTCACCTGATCGCCCCGGATCCCGAGAACAGTCAGAAAACCTGGTGACAAACCGCCGGGCAACCTCACAGATATGATGGCCGGAAGGTTTAGTTTGTTGAGAATGTCGAGACGGCAATCGACCCGCAGCATCGCCAACCCGTTTTGCCCGGCAGCCGTCTCGAAGAAGGCGTCGTTATCGGTCCGCTCGTCGAGCGCCGGATCGATACTGGAATTGACGCCCCACCGTTCTAAAACGGTTTGAAGAGCGATGTGTCGCGCCGAGCGGACATCCATATCCTGAATAAAGTGCGGAAGATCGGTGCTCGCACTCTTTGGAGCATCATCCGGTGGTTGTGAGGCCGAAGAGGGCTGTGCCGGCGCATCGGTAACCGGTGCTGTGGAAGGGGCGGGGGACGGGGGTGCCTGCGCCTGAACATCTTCGGACCCCTTGTCCACCGTTTTGAACGAATCCGCAGGCCCCATCCGATAATACCAGAGCACAAGAGCCGCCGCACAAAGCACCGCCGCCAGAACGAGCGCCGGTTTGCTTAACTCCCGCAGCCGGCGGCGCTTTTTCCCGCGTTCGGACAGCTCGCGTATGGCAGCCCGGACGGTGACGCTATTTATCTTCTTCTGATTGCGGCCAAAGGCCGTCAGCAACGCCCTGTCGCAGACAATGTTGATGAGGCGGGGAATCCCCGTGGAATAACGATAGATTAGGCGGTAGGCCGAGTATGTGAAGACGACCGGCGTTTGAATCGAGGCGATCTGGATGCGGTGCTCGATGTATTCCCTGACCTCCCTGAAGCTCAACGGTGAGAGATGGCAGCTGAGCGTAATGCGCTGGGCCAACTGCCGCAGATCGTAGGAGTCGAGCAATTCGCCGAGTTCCGGCTGGCCGACCAGAATGATCTGCAACATCTTGGAACGGTTAGTCTCCAGGTTTGAGAGAAGCCGCAGCTGTTCCATCACGTTCCGGGTCAGGTTTTGGGCTTCATCCACAAGTAAAACCACGGTTTTCCCCGCGGTTTTCATGTCGATCAGGTAGTTGTTGAGAGCATCGATCAGTTGTTTGGTGTCGTCCGCACGGCACTTGACACCCAGTTCATCGGCAATCGTCTTGAGCAGCTGCGTGGGGCCCAGTCTGGGATTGAAAATATAGGCGACCTCGGTTTTGTCGTCGAGGTTATCGAGAAATACGCGACAGAGCGTGGTTTTTCCAGTGCCGACCTCTCCGGTAATCTCGACAAACCCCTCCCCCTCGGCAATGGCGTATTTCAGGTGCGCCATTGCCTCCTCGTGACTGCGGCTCACATAATAGTACTCAGGATTGGGGACGAGTTTAAATGGTTTTTCGCGAAACAAGAAAAACTTGTTATACATCACGTTTCTTTCCGGCACCGGATTCGAACATGGTCGTGGCCTCGGAAGAAGATCGAGTTTTCCGTAAATAATTTTTTTTTATAATAATAACAATTAAATGTGTCAAGTGCCGGGGTGATCGAACGGTTTTGGATCACAAGACGTCACTTCGGGAACATCCGGGTCGGCCGTGTTATCGGCAACCGTTCCGAAATAGACAACAACGGTAAGTTTACCAAGTATTCGTCCTTAATTAAAGACCATTCAGGCGTCACGTTTCGGCCATCCTCGCCTTGTTTGCGTTAAAACAATTCCAATTGATCGGTCTGACCGGTCTCAAAATGCGTGATGTACAGATCGATCTGTTTTTTCAACGTCTCGATCGGCTCACGGTTGGCCAGTTTCCAGGTGTAGATTTCGTGGTGCAGCCGGCGACTGTCTTCCGCCAAAGCCTGGATCAATTGCGGCCTGATCGGCTCCCAAAGCAAATGCGCTTCCTCGGCCGGCAGACCCAGGCTCCGGAAACGGCAGGCACAGTTACGGTCCCACCAGCGAGAGGGCGTGGTTTCGTTGGCACGGCTGCCTTCGAAATAAAACAAAGTCCATTCGAGCTGCCTCAGATCGACGTGCAGGTCCCTGGCCACATCGTTCAGTACGCGTTTTCCTTGAGGCGTATGCATGTCAAGGGCGACCCAGTATGGAAAAGGCTTTTCTTCATCCGCCAACGTCACAATCTCGGGAATATCGCCGGAGACTGCCAGGTAAGCAGCCGCCTGTATCACCGCCCGGTCCCGCGGCCGACCCGCACTCTTGAACCGCATCGCGTTGGAAATCAGCGGGGAGTGGCCATCTTCGGACGTGCTGCGGTCCAGCCAGTGCCAGAAATCATCCGGGCGTCGGATGGCGTCGGCGAGGATTTTGATGTGGCGATCGTCCGGGGTCCCATCGAGCACCGACCGATCACCTTCGAAAAGGCGGTAGGCCAGAAACCCGAGTCCGATAGCATCCCGAACTTTAGCCGAACGTGCCACCTTGATCAGAGCCGCCGCCTTGCTATGAAATTTTTTGTTGAACAGCAGTTCGGCACCCAAGGGCCAGCACTCTTCAAATGTGATGATCGCGGCTCGGTTCCGAAACCAGTTCTTCTCCCGAAAGCTCAGGCTTTGAATCAGAGCACTGGTGGTGTAAACCAGCTCGACATTACCACGCCGCACCGCTTTTTGCAGCAGCGAACGAAAGCGTGAATCGATATCGGTTCCGCGTTTGTCGAGGATGGTCATCGGCATGGCTGCTCCATCGCATCGATCGGCATGTGGCGGGGAGAACTCGGAATCCGGGATAAAGGCTGTTTTTTCGATCGGAAGCCGCCGGAATGGTTCCAATCGAGGCCTGGGCTTTTCACAAGGTCATACCGCCATCCACGACCAGCATCTGTCCTGTCATGAAACTGCTTTCGGCGGATGCCAGATAAAGACAGGCCGCCGCAACTTCCTCGACCGTTCCCAGACGCCCCATCTTGTGCCGACCGACGAAAGCCGCCCGCGTGGCGTGGGGATCTACGCTGGCGGCAATTCGCGACTCCAGGCCCGGTGTCTGGACGGCACCGGGGCAGACGGCGTTGACCCGGATTCCCCGGGTGACGAAATCGACGGCGACAGACTTGGTAAACCCAATGAGGGCGGCCTTGGCGGTGCTGTAGGCAAAACGACCGGGCGCGCTGGTGATACTCGATAGCACCGAAGCGATGTTGATGATCGATCCGGCACCCCGGGCGCACATACCCGGCAGAAAAGCGCGGGTTGTATAGACCGCACCCCTGAGATTGACATCCAGGGAGCGCTCCAACTCTTCCGGCGAGCAATCGAGAATCGTGCCGGAAGCCACATATCCGGCACAGTTGACCAAGATATCGACGGTGCCGATTTTTTGGGCCGCTGCGGCGACATCGGCAGGCCGGGTGACATCGAGCTGTTCTATCCGAACCGATGTGGTCTTCTCGAGGGACTGCAGCGGAGCGAGACTCCGGCTGGTGGCCCACACCCGGCTTCCCTCCCGGGCAAAGCTGTGGACGATAGCGCGGCCGATCCCCTGTCCGGCTCCGGTGATGACGGCTGTCTGACCATCCAATCGTTTCGCCATGTCTGATTCCTAAAGAAAATGGCATCTATGAGTCGAAAAAGTCTTTTATATTGATGACTTTTTCTTCTTTTCTGCCGGTGGTTTTCCTCTCGCTGACAGTCCCCCTGAACTTCTCCTTGCGAAGTTTATTAATCATCTCACGCAATTCGGGTTTGGTTTCGATGAGGGTCTGTATGTGCCTGTTCAATGCCGTCCAGCGCTCCTCTAAGACAGCCGTGTCGATGGCAAACACGGCCACCTTGCCAAGAATTCTACACAGTGAGGCCAGCAACCCAAAATGGGATGTCCCTTGGAGGTAGTACGGACAATGACTCCAGAGGCTGAGGCATTCGAGACCTACCCGAGCGGCCTCGGTCTGGATCACGGCGTGAATGGCACTGGGGCCCTCATAAGAAATCAAGTAAAGACCCTCCTGCTTGAGCCCTGACCGCATGGCCTCGCGCGAGGCCATACCGGAAATTATCCGGTCTGAATGTAAAACGTTGTCGTACATGCTGCCGAGCGTGATGACCATTTGAATCGACAGCGCCCGGCACAGGGCCAGCAGCTCATCGGTAAACCGGTACCAATTGAGGGACGGTTCATCCGCCTTCAAGATGACAAGATCCGATTCTTCGACTCCGGTGTGCGCACAGTAAACGGTGAGGTCGGGCCAGGTCATGTCTTCAAGGACTCCGTCGACGATCTTCACCACCGGGCGTGACTGGTCGTGGCGGAAAAAAGCATCCGGGTCGAGCCGGGCAAACGGCTCGGCCTCGAAATGACGAATCAGATAGTCGAGCGCATCCGTGGCCACGTTGAGGGCATTGCCCCAACCACCGAAACCGGCAACCAGAACAGGTTTCTTCAGGACCGGCATTTCTCTGATGCGTATCCCCTGAAAATCCATAGCATTCAATTACGCAGCTATCGCCATTTTTGTCAAGCCGACGGAAGTTTTGACAATTTTCGATCGGGTATTACAATAGTTTACGGGATCGCACCAATTACGGTCAACTGGTTGAAAATAGAAAAAAGTGTCTCTATACGAAATTTTCTAACGGTGGAAAGTGGTTCGTCGCAACCACGAATGGCAAATAAGGAGCGAAACAGCAGATAGATGATCGGAAATGAGCTCGTTCCCATCTTTCCCCTCGGCATTGTGATGCTGCCGGAGCAGCTGATACCTCTGCACATATTCGAGGAACGCTACAAGCTGATGATCGGCGAATGCCTTGCGGATGACAAGGTGTTCGGCATCGTCTACTTCGATGGACAAAAGATGGGCAGCGTCGGCTGCAGCGCACGGGTTGAGGAGGTCCTCAAGAAGTACCCGAACGGAAGGCTGGATATTGTTACCCGCGGAGAAAGTCGGTTTACGGTCGGACGGCTCGACGAGTCCAAAGCTTATCTGCAGGCAACGGTCGACTATTTTGACGACGACCCTGAAGAGCCGGATGCCGACATGCAGAGAGATGCCCGCCGCGGCATAATGCTTTTGAATCAAGTGGCCGGTCTGGAACCGCACAAGAAATCACTCGCCTTGACAGACGGAGCGGATTTCAA
>JBDNAO010000319.1:0-6976 GCA_039768375.1 Desulfobacterales bacterium
GCTAATCAGCGCAGCATTCCGAAACCTTTCCCCCTTTAACTCAAAATCGCCGAATTCGTCCCGCCAGGGGGAATTAGGCGATTTTGAGTTAGAATATCTTTTCTCCGGCGCGACGTCTCTCTTCTTCTTTTTGGCGGCGTTCCTTTTCTTCTACTGCGATCAGTTTTTCAAGATTGTCGACATAATAGATGACCAACTGGTATTCCTTGTCGCCGCGCCAGGTCGGAATGATGGAGACCAGGAGCACATTCTGATGATCACTCCAAAAGAAAAACCGCCCTTCGTCCGTGGATTGATCGATCGCCTGCGGGCTGCCATATTTCTCTTCCAGAGTTCGGACAATGTCGGAAAGGTCGCGGGAACGGACCTGAATAAAAAGCGGTTTTCCGGTGATGTTTGAAAAGACAAGCTCGACATAGCTGAAAGGCAGGTTTTCTTTGACGGCATAGCGGTACATGAGTTTGACGGTGTTGTGCTCGACCCGTTCGCCCGCCGGCGTGTTCAATCGCTTGTTCAGGTCATGAAGAATGGGGAACTGGCGCTGCAGAAAACCTCTGGCGTTGAACTCCAGGTCAATGGTGCTGCGGTATGCAATCGCGTCGGGGCCCAGACTCTTCCGCAACCGGTCTCGCAGTGCATCCGAAAAGACGGTTTCGGCACCAACATCGAAAAAAGTAATGCCTTCCGTCTGGCTCTGGGAATGATCGGATGACCGATCATCCGTCGAACACGACAGCAGCATCACTGCCGTCAACCCCGACAGAAACAATCTCAGAAAACGATGACGAGTGGCTGTGCTCCTATAGAACCGCATCCGTTTCGCTTACCCTCCGGTTTTCGAATTGATCCCGACACGCCGGCGGGCTTTCCAGCGGCCGGACTTTAACGTCGACACCGCATTACTGCCGCGATGCACGAGAACGACTTCCAGCGCCATAGTCGATACAGGCAAGCCGGAAACAACAACGGTAGTAAACATAAAATATCCTCCCGGGCATGTCAAGACAGTCCTCAAAGCTTCTTGGCCTACTGCGGCGGTCGTCTCTGACGGTCATCAGAAACGACCGCCGCAACGAAAATGCTTGAACTTGACCGCTGAAACCGCTAAGACAGTCGAGAATCAACAGCTTCCTCGCGGTTTGTTGGCTATATGACCGGCCGCCTGTATTCAAACACCGATGGTGACGATGAATACCAAAGAAGCCATATTGGCTTTTTCCCAGAGCGAAAAGATCAAGTCCGGTATTATCTGGGTGACCCAAGCGCTAGGGGTGCTCTCCGGCCTTCCGGAGAAAAACCGCAAGAGTGCCGAACGAATCGCGCATGTGTTTATCGGACTGATGCTCAGAGACGTCCACCTGGCCGTTAGAGTAACCGCCGATCCGACGTGGCGGGATGTCGAGAAAAATATCGATCTGGCGCTCGTCATGCTCGATTCGGGCGTGTCACAAGAAGCCGGGTACCACCTGACGCGCGCCCTGAGCCACGTCACCGACATCGGACAACGGTCGATGAACGAGCTGCGGGACAGGGGGCTATTGTAAGACCGCGTCTCCGAAAAAAAAGACACCTTCCTCAGATGATTACACCTCCACCCCCTGCTTCGGCAGACGGGCTGCCTATGCGGCGCACGATGTCCTCGATGTGGAACGGAAAAACACCGCGAGGCCGGTCCGCGACATAGCGCGCCAGTGTCTGTTCGATAACCGGAAAGGCCAAATCATCCCATGGTATCTCTTTTTCCGCGAACAGCCGCACTTCGAGACTCTCCTTGCCGGGGGAAAAATTCAGCCCGTCCAGCTGCGCCCGGAACATCAGGTAAATCTGGTTGACGTGGCAGATGTTGTACAGCCCGTAAGGGATCAAATCGTGCAGCACTGCGCCGGCCTCTTCCTGGGTTTCGCGCCGGGCGCCTTGTGCAACCGTCTCGCCGTTTTCGAGGTAGCCGGCCGGAAGCGTCCACCGGCCGTACCGGGGCTCGATCGCCCGGCGGCAGAGCAGGATTTTGTCCTGCCACTGCGGGACGCAGCCGACGACCATTTTAGGGTTTTGATAGTGAATTACGCCGCAGGCAACGCAACTGAAGCGCGGCCGGTCGTCTCCCTCGGGGATCCGCAGGGTCACAGACGCACCACAATGGCTGCAAAAATTCATCCGTCACCATCTATAGATCGTTGGGTATGCAAGGGAGCTGTCGAGCGCATCAGGGAGTCATCCATAAATAGTCGGCATCGCTGTTGTCCACGAGGTCTTTTTCGATACTGCCGGGCACTTCCGGCAGAAAAACCGTCAGGGGAATGGTCGCACGATTGCTGATCTGGGTGGCAATGGCCTGCTTGCGCACGTGGCCCGTTCCGGCCAGGATGACCATAACCGTGTCCGGACGCTGCGCAATATAGTCGAGGGCCGTGACTGCCATGACCGTGTCCCAGACCATCTGAGCCTCACAAAAGTACAAGAAATTCAGGTCACCGTGGCCATGGCCGCCAAATGCCTGACGGATGAAATCCATATATTCTTTGTCCACTCGGCAGGTGACATTGCCCAGGTAGCCCTTCTGGTCCTCCGAGAGGGACTGGTAGCCTGCGCGGGCCACTTGGCGGGTGATGGCGCTCGGAACATTCAACCCGATGACCGGAATCCGGTTGTCCCTGGCATACAGCAGAATCGGGCTGTAAAATGACCACGGAAAACTCCAGTTGGCGTCGTAAATCTTCTCAAACGCCGCTTCATCGATCTTGCCGGCCACCCAGAGGTCGAGCTCCGGCTGGCTGTCACGGCGGAACATTTCCATCCCGATCGCCACTTTCACGCCGGCTTCGTGGAGCATCCGGATCACCTGCAGCTGCATCCGGTGATGATTCTCGTCGGTGTGATGCTCGCCCACCAGTATGACACGATCTTTTTTAAGCTGCGGGAGCACCTTCGCAAGCGTGGTTTCCGCACCCTGGTTGACGTCGAAAATCCGCTGGCCGACACCTTTATTACTCGCCGCACAGCCGCCGCCAAGCAGTAAAAGGACCAATAAAAAACTTAAAAGTCTTCTTCTCATCGGTTTTTGCTTCTCCATCAAGTGGAAGTAAAAATTGAATTGGAACTTCGAATATCGGTCATTGTGATTTATTTGTTATGTGTTATTTGCGATTTGGAATTTTTCACCGAAACTCAATAGTTTCCTCTTAGATCAATCTGGCCGCTTTTCAAGCCAGCGGCTGGGCTGAACCCTGAACCCAAGAGATTCCAAGTTCCCCGTTCAGGGTTGATGGATTGAAGTCCTTCCTTGAACGCTGAACCCCGAACGCTGAACCTCTGAACCCTGAACGTTGAACCGGGAACCTTATGTGCATTCAATTGCGTCGTTCAAGGCAGTCGAGACACTCCAAAAATGTCACGACACCAGAGCGGCCTTTTTCCCCTGCCAAGAGGACCGATGGTAAATTATTTCGTGAGCCGGCCGGCCGTTCGGTTTCGCCGGAATTAAATCGATGGATCAGGGGTGAGGCCAGTGTGGGCCAGACGCCTTTGTCCCGATTCTGCCCCCGGTTGAACGCCAGGTAGCTGTATGAGCCATAATGGGTGATTTTGCGGGCGACCAGTTCGGCGTATTCGGATGAGAGCGGGAAAAAAAGGGCCGTCGCCCGCCGGGTCCCGTCGGATCGCTCGAACACGCCGAAAAAGACATCCGACGGGTCCCTGTAGGTCACGCCTTCCAGTACGAACGACTGCTTGGTCAATGTCACCCTTCCGTCCACTGCGGCCAGCAGGTCGGTTCTGCTGGGAAGTCCGATCAGCAGAAGATCGCTTTCCCCGATAGCGGTCGCATCGAGCCGATCCTCGGCCACCACCCGGTAGTTCTTCACCCCCAGCGACGGCAGCAGCGTATCGGCTGCCTTCTTGAGGTCACCCGCCAGGTCAGCGGCCGTGATAACCACCAAGGATGACGCGCTTTTGATCGTGTTGATCGAAGGCGGAATTTCCGACGGATAGAGTCTCCTGAAGAGATCGTAATCCGGATCGACCGTCAATGCGACCGGGAAGCCCGTCGCATCGAACACAAAGGGAGTCTTTTCTCCACCGACGTCGAGTCGTCGGGCAACCGCCGCGCCGACAGCGGCCTCCAATACGAGCGGCACGTTGAAATCAAAATAAGTCGTCGTCTGTGAGACGGTGCCCGTGACCGACCATCCGCTGCCGGCCGGCACGGCGGCAACATCTTCCAGCGTCGGCAGCGGTGCTCCGCTGCGTTCAACCCACTGCCGGAAGAAAAATTTCAGATTCTTGCCGGAGCTTAGCTCGAAGCTCTCGCGCAGCTGCTGCCAGGATGCGGGCCGGAAGAGATACTTCTGATAGATATCTCTCAGAGCGCCCCAGAAGGCCTCCTCGCCGATATGGCGGCGCAACATGTGGAAGACCATGGCACACTTGTCGTAGCCGATGACCTTGGTAACGGGGTTGAAGCGGCTCTGAAACCGGCTGATCGGGAAATCGTTCGCGGGGGTCACCAGCGTGGCGAAGTTGCGCAGAATCTTTCGGCGGTACTCACGCGCCGCCTGTTCGGATTCGCGTTCCTTGTAAAGATAATCGGCGACATAGGTGGTCAGGCCTTCGGACCAGTTGCCGCCGGCGCCGTCCACGTACACGCCGTTACCCCACCAGCAGTGGGCAATTTCATGCCCGAGACTGGTATCGATGATGAAAGGCAGCCGCAGGACCCGGCTGCCCAGCAGCGTGTAGGAAGGAAAGCCGTAGCCGGTGGGGAAAAAATTCTCCACCACCGCGAACTTGTCAAACGGGTAGGGGCCGAACAAACTCTCGTAAAGCCGCAGGTACCGGCCGGTCGCCGCGAGATAAGGTCTGGACAGGTCGTCGCTCTGCGGTAAGAAATAGGTCGCCGCCGTCACCCGGCCGAAGGTTTCTTCACGCACCTGATAGCGGGCCGCCGAGAGCGAGAGCCCGCGGACCGGATGGTCGATCACCCATGTGGAAATGGTTCTGTCGCCGTCGGTGCGGTGCCCCAAACTGCGTCCGGCTGTAACGGCGACCACCCCGGCCGGCGCTTCGACATTCAGGCCGAAGGTGACCCGCTCGGCATCGACGTGCGGATACCAGCCGGCACCATAAAGCAGCAAAGTGCCCTGGGGTGAGATGGTGCCGCTGACGCCGTAGCCCGGGTTGTCGCTGTTGGCCGGCATCACGGGGACCGGGTCGTTGAAAACGGCGGCATACGCGAGCCTGATGTGAAGCGGATCGCTTGCCTTCACGCTGCCCGGTTCCAGACGCAGCTGGCCGTTTTCGAACGAAAAGGGTGCCGGCCTGCCGTCAACCAGGAGGTTGATTCCGGTGGCCTTTTCGGTTAAATAGAGCACCACGTCGGCAGGTGCGGCCGGCCCGATTGTAATGGTGTCGACCCCTTCGAGCCGGTTTTCGGCCGGATGCAGGGTAATCCGCAGATCGTGGTGCACATCGAGCGCTTCAACCGGAAAAGCGATCAATAAAAAAAGACCGGCCAAGAGAATCGCCGGCCGTCTCGCAATGTGTTTGCATAAGTCCATCATGTCGCTTTACGGTTGTCGTCCGTGCCTTGGAAGTGGCATCGGGTGATAGATCCGGTTTACGGTCCATTTTTAAAACAATCTAAGACGTCACGTTCTCTTGTCAAAACCGCCTCCTCATCCGATGAGCTGACATCGCTTTGCAAAGGTCTTTGACTTGACATGAGGGCATTAAATTTTTTATGACAGATAGTCGGCATTGCCGCAAATAACGCGGCACATCCATCCGACCGTAAGACCTCTTGAACTTATCGTGATTTTTCACCGTCGATACCGGCCCTCGGGCGTCAAGCCGTCCGATTATGGCCGCATCGTCACAACCGTTAAATCTAACACCTTGAACAATTCTTAGAGAAAGGAGCAACCGTAATGAGTCAGACCGAAAAAAACTTGTGGGATGCATTTGCAGGCGAGTCACAGGCCAACCGAAAATACCTGGCATTTGCCAAAAAGGCGGATAAAGAGGGGTACGCTCAGGTGGCCAAACTCTTTCGCGCCGCGGCCGAGGCCGAAACGGTGCACGCCCACGCCCACCTGCGGACCCTCAAGGACGTCAAGACGACCGCGGAGAACCTGAATACCGCGATTGCCGGTGAAACCCACGAATTCAAGAGCATGTACCCCGAAATGATCGAAACAGCCAAGAAGGAGGGAGACAAAGCCGCCGAGCGCAGTTTCACCTATGCCAACGACGTCGAAAAAATTCACGCCGCGCTTTACCAGAAAGCCCTCGACCAAATGGACAAACTCCAAGAAGTGGACTATTACATCTGCTCAGTTTGCGGTTACACCTGCGAAGACCAGCCACCGGATGTCTGCCCAGTCTGCGGCGCATTGGCCAAGGCCTTTTTCAAGAGCGAGTAACCCCGGAAGTCGGGCGTTGAAGGCCCTTTCAACAACTCCAATCCACCGTCTCGTCCCGCCCGCCACCGTCCTTAAACCACGCCGGTGGCGGGTCGTTTTTCACTTCCCTCGTCCATCGGACGGCACTGGAGAGGCCCCCTCACCACCGGTTTTCACCCTAATTATTTCGATCGACCGATCGAGCAGCAGCTTTTGTCGTGCTATTTTTGAAGTGTCTCGACTGCCTTGAGCGACACAATTAAATGCACATAAGGTTCCCGGTTCAACGTTCAGGAAGGACTTCAATCCATCAACCCTGAACGGGGAACGGTGAACTTGGAACCTCTTGGGTTCAAGGTTCAGCCCTGCCTCTGGCTGCCGCCTCCAGTTTAATCGAAGATGAAACTTTTGAGTTTCGGTGAAAAATCCCAAATCCCAAATCCCAAATAACAAATAAATCACAATGACCAAAATTCGAAATTCCAAACGATTGTTTTTCGATCTTATTTGAGATTTGGATATTGTCATTTGGAAGTTATTTGTATTTTGGTGCTTGTATTTTGGTATTTGGCATTATTTTA
>JBDNAO010000320.1:0-6230 GCA_039768375.1 Desulfobacterales bacterium
ACCATGGCCCGCGCCAACAGAACCAGCCGCTGTTCTCCCTGCGATAGATTTTGAAAAAACCGTTTGGCTCGGTCTGCACATCCCAGCTGTTTCATCCAGGCCAAAGCGATTCGACACTGCCGGCACGAGGCCTGGCGGTAGAGACCAACCGAATCGAAAAATCCCGACACAACCACCTCGAAAGCGCGGAGCGGTTTGCGGTAACGAATTTGAAACTCGGCCGATACCAGACCGAGGTGCTGCTTGATGTCCCAGATGGTTTCACCGGAACCCCGACGGCGTCCAAAAAGTTCGATTGCATTGGCGTAAGCCTGAAGGTTGTCGCCGGCCACGAGGCTCAGCAAGGTTGTTTTGCCCGAACCGTTCGGACCGACGATGGCCCAATTTTCACCCGCCCTTACGGTCCAGCTTAGTCTGTCGAGTACCGTCACGTTACCGTAACGCACCGTCACCTCTTGCATGTCGACCAGCACCCGCCCGGCCGCCCTGCGGCCGCAGACCAAGGATTGCGCGCAAACCGGCAGTGTGATCTCGCGCCGTTTTTCAGGTGCGTAGAGGCGCTCCAGGTCTTGTCGGTTCAATGTTGCCGGGCGTTTCCCCTGGTAAACGATGCGGCCGTTCTTAACCGCCAGGAAGTGGCTCACAGCGGAAGGAATCTCGGCCAGGCGATGGGTGACCAGAATAACCGGGATCTGCCCTTTGATCGTTGCCCTGATAAGGGCCTTTATTCGCCGGCGCCCCTGCGTATCCGCCCCCTCGAAGGGTTCGTCCAGGATAAGAAGGCGAGGTGATTTGAGGATTTCGCGGGCCATGAGCACCCGGCGTATTTCACCGGTGGAAAGCCGGCGCACGGGCCTGTCGAGCAGCGCGGCGATTTCCAGCTGTTCGCCGACCTGATCGAGAGCCGAGGTCTGAGACTCCAAAGAGGGCACGACCGACAACAGGTGCTGCCGAACGGAAAGAAAGCTGTCGAAATCGCCGCTGAAAAAACGGGAATCATCCCGGATCTCTTCCCGGGCAATCAGGTTTTGGTGGGATTCAAACGACAGATAACCGACGGCGGACGGCACCAGTCCAGGCTCATGGTATATAATTTTACCATCGACGACCGGCACCTGCCCGGCAAGGGCCCTGACCAGGGATGTCTTGCCGGCACCGTTGGGTCCAATGACCGCCCAGTGCTGGCCGGAGGCGATTTCCCAGCTGACACCCGAGAAAAGGCGTCGATGCTTAACCCGAATCGATATCCGGTCCAGTGTAATGAACGGTTGAGTGTGTCCGTTGGTTTTCCGCACTTTTTTTCCTGTTTTCCTGTACGGGCGGTCTGAAAAAGCGATTGGCCTAAAGCGCAACCGACATAATAGCGGTTTAACAATGGGTAAACCATGTCTATTATAAAACCAATACCATCATGCCTTACGCACTGCTGACATTGACCGTGTTGTTCTGGTCGGGAAATTTTGTCATTGGAAGGGGGATACACGGTGTTGTCCCGCCGGTCTCATTGGCATTTTGGCGCTGGGCCGTCGCCCTGACACTGCTGCTCCCTTTCGCCCTGCGGCCGATGATGCGGCAAAGGGCTTTGATCCGGCGGCATTGGAAGCTATTGAGTCTGCTGGCGATCCTTTCGGTCACAAATTTCAACACCTTTATTTACCTGGCCCTGCAGTCTAACACCGTCATCAACACCGTCTTGATCAATTCCCTCACTCCGGTTTTTATCGTTTTCGTGTCGTGGATCGGTTTCAGGGAAAAAATATCCGTCCTGCAGTGCCTCGGCGGACTGCTGTCATTTGCCGGGTTGATCTGGATCATCACCCGCGGCGAACCGGCCCTGCTTTTCAGCATCCGGTTTTCCCGGGGCGACCTCTGGACCCTGGCGGCAGCCCTCAGTTGGGCCGTTTACTCGGTTTTGCTTCGCAAACGCCCCTCGCATCTGGATCCGATCGGTTTTCTGGGATTTATCATCGCAGCCGGATTGTTGTTCTTGAGCCCGTTTTATTTATGGGAAATCACCCGTGGCGCCGCTTTCAAGGTCGACAAAGGCACTGTCGGTGCGGTACTCTATATTGCCCTGTTCGCATCGGTCCTGGCGTACATTTTCTGGAACAAGGCCGTGGCTGCCGTCGGGGCCAACAAAGCCGGCATTTTCGTCCACCTTATGCCGGTTTTCAGCATCACGTTGGCCTTCGTGTTTCTGGGTGAACGGTTGCAAGCGTATCATCTTCCGGGCATCGTATTGATTCTGTGCGGCATTGTTTTGACGACCGCCGGTAACCGGCTGCGGTAAAAAACGATCGCAACCGACCGTTCCACCTTAGGGACTGCGCCTTTTAACAAGGAACCGAAAGCATGAACCGAAAGAAGAGTGGTATCTTCGTTATCGGCGAACTTTATCTAAGGAGACCTGATCCGCCTTGCACAATTTAAAATTTTATCGATTATTGGCGCTGGTACGTAAAATTGGTCCTCCCGTATTGGCCGGCTTTTTGGTCATCGTCGTTTGCGGCAAATTACCAGCCTTCGCCGCAACCGTCGGCACCCAAGATGACCCTGCTCTCGGTTTCCGGTTGATCCCTGAAGCCGCCGCCGTGGGTGATGTTGCGGTGATGGAAATCGACATCCGGCACCCAGAGGAGCAGCCGGTTAGCGGCATCCAGCTCCGGTTTCACGACACTCTCATCCCGCTTTTTGAGCATCCGCGCCAAGGCCGTGACGTTTTGATCGGGCTCATTGCTATTCCTTACCACAGCAAACCCGGGACTGAGACCATCGGCCTGGGATGGAGTGACCGCAAAGGACATCGCGAACTCACTGTTTCGCTGAAAATTTTGAGTCACCGCTTCAAATCGGAAAAATTGCAGGTCACCCCCAGCCGCGTAACCCCGGCGCCGGAGGACCTGGAACGGATCAAGCGGGAAGGCGCAGAAGTCAGAGCCGTTTATGCCGCCAGCCGTCCGCAGCGACTCTGGGACGAACCGTTTCAGCGTCCCCTGAATGGCATAGTGACGAGTCCTTATGGAACCCGGCGTCTGTTGAACGGCAAGTTGAAGAGTTACCACGGCGGGGTTGACTTCAGGGCCGCAACCGGAACCCCGATTTACGCTGCCAATACCGGCATCGTGGGTCTGGCGAAAAACCTTTTTTATTCGGGCAACATCGTTATTCTCGACCACGGCAGCGGGCTGTTCACCACCTACGCTCATCTGAGCCGTATCGACGTCGCCCCGGGCCGGTTGGTCGAAAAGGGCCAGGTAATTGGGCTTGCCGGCGCCACCGGGCGAGTCAGCGGGCCGCACCTGCATTGGGGTGTCAAGGTCAATGGGGTCAACGTCAATCCGCTGCACATGCTGCAGACACTCAACTCTCTTTTTACCGTGGATGCGACCGGCGCTGCGGACGGTTCGCAACCGTCGGTAGTGCGCAAATGAAGCGGCGTGCGAAACCCATCTAGTCCGGCAGCAAGATTGACGATCCGGTTGTCCGACGGCCTTCAAGATCACGGTGTGCCCGGGCTGCATCGGAAAGCGGATATGTTTGTCGGATTTCCACCTTGACAACCCCTTTTTCGACGACCTCGAAGAGATCCCGTGCATGGATCAGGAGATCTTCCCGTTTCGCGGTGTATGTCATCAATGTCGGCCGGGTCAGAAACAAAGACCCTTTGGCCGACAAGAGGCCGAGCTCCAGCGGCGCGACCGGTCCGGAAGACTGCCCAAAGCTCACCATCGTTCCCAAGGGCCGCAGGCAGTCCAACGACTTCATGACGGTTGCCTGACCCACGGAGTCATAAACCACGTCGACGCCCCGGTCGTTCGTAATCTCTTTGACGCGCGCGACAAATTCCTCTCTTGTGTAGAGAATCGGATGATCGCAGCCATTGGCCGTGGCTGTGGCCGCTTTTTCTTCCGAGCCGACCGTGCCGATCACGGTGGCGCCGAGGTGCTTGGCCCACTGGCAGACGATTGATCCCACGCCACCCGCAGCCGCATGGATCAGAATGGTATCTCCGGCTTTGACGTCAAAACAACCGCGCAGCAGATAGCGGGCTGTCATCCCCTGCAGCATCATAGCGGCCGCTTGGTGTGTCGTGATGCTCTCCGGGAGTATAACCAAGCGGTCGGCCGGAATCCGGCGCACTTGAGCATAGGCCCCTGGCGGCAGACCGGCGTAAGCCACGCGGTCACCCGCAGCCACTTCGGTAACGCCGTCACCAACGGCCTCAACCGTACCGCTGCCCTCCATGCCCGGTACGGCCGGCAGGGAAGGCAGCGGATAAAGGCCGGTGCGATGATAGACATCGATGAAATTCAACCCAACGGCTTCGTGGCGGAGTCGAACTTGGCCGGGGCCCGGCTGTCCGGGGTCATAATCGACCCACCGCAGCACCTCAGGACCACCGGTTTGATTGATAACAATCGCTTTTGACATGGCAGACTCCTTTCTGTTCAGAGTGATTAAGGGTCATCTCACTGGCCGAAACCATATGGCTCTTGAATCTAATACGGCATGGAAAAAAATCCAGGTTTGGTTTTATGCTCGCATTTGCGTGATTTTTGTCCCGCTATAGGCGGGATTAAAACCCGGTTACCCGGCGTCATCGAATAAATTTCTATTTTCATCGAGAATTTTTGCCAGACCCGGCGAGAGTTTGACACACTACCGATTTTCTTCTATGATGCTTAAAATGATCAACAAAATGGTACGGGGCCCGAAATGAAAACGCCACCGGATCCTCCTCTTTCTCCGGTTGACAAAACAACCGGCACCCCCTCTTTTGTGGACAAGCAGCTCATCGGCCGTCGAATGATCCGGGAGGCCGCCCTGTTCGTCGACAGGCACCTCAGCCGCCAACCGCCGGTTCAACGGTTTTTCAGTTTCATGCCGACGATGTTGACCCGGGTCTCTCCCTTCCACTTCAAGAACCGAGCGAAATCGAAAGACTGGCCGCTAGTCCGGCTCGATTCAGGCGATGTTAAGGCCTGGGGACGGATGCGGGTGGTGGGCGAATTGCTGGTAATCTTCGACGAAACCGTGCTCTTCTGTCTCCTGAGCCTGATGAGCCGTTACCAGAATGAGGCGTTCGAATCAACACTGGTTGAACTGAGTGGCATCGCCGGCGTTACCCCCACCGCGGCCAACTTCACGGCGATCTGGAAAAGCATTCAGCGTCTGGCAGGAACCCGTATCGACTTAGAGCTGACAAGCGGCAGCGGCAAAAAACGGCGCTGCTTGAAGGAGATGACCGGTTCGATCCTCAGCTTCGGAGACCTGGACCGCGAAAGCGGAATCGTTCGGATTGCGGTGAATCCCTATTTTATCGAAATGTATGCCGAGAGCTTTGTGACCAACATCGACCTGCGTTTTCGTTCCGGACTTAAAGGCGACGTCAGCAAGGCCTTTTACCGTTTTTTTCAAGGCCAATACGAAAAGACGCTATCGATCGACCTCCACCGCCTGGCGCGTTCAGTCAATCTCGACACTCAACAAGCACCCGGCCGGCTTCGGACCCAAGTGCTGAGCGGTCTGCGCGAACTTGAGACCCGAAAATATCTGGAAGCCTTCGAAATCACGGAAGACAACCGGGTCCATGCCGTCAAGGCGCGGCACACGGCCTTGAAGATAGACGTTCCGATCTTCGGTTCGCGTCGACTTGAGACAAAAGACGGCGGAGATTGATCCGTCTTCATCAAAAAAAATAACCTTTGTTAAAAAATTCGCTAAAGCCCTGAAGGAATCGACCGATAACAAATGCAGGCGGTCGTGCATCTCGCAGCGCGACCCCGGAGAAACTAATCTTTAGGTTACCGGATCCGATGGTCGAGCCGATCGGATAAAAAAGGAGTTCAGCAATGGAAATCACGGAAAAGAATCCGATTCAATTAAACCCGTATGTCAACCAGGTTCAGCAGAATGCTCAGGCGGCCGAAACCGAGGGTGAAAAGGGGCGGGCCAATGTTGGCGAGGACAGCGTCGAACTCTCCCAGAGCGCTCGGGACCTGCAAAAAGCCCAGAAAACTCTGCAGGATCTGCCCGACATCCGTGAGGACAAAGTCGCCGCGTTGAAGCAGCAGATCGAAAACGGCACATACGACATACGGGCCGACAAGATTGCCGCCAACATGCTCAAAGAGTCGTTGAGCAACGACATTTTCTAATCACCTCTTTTCTAACCGGTATCGATATCCGGCAGCCGACCGAAAACCACAAACTGGCGGCCGAAATACCGA
>JBDNAO010000321.1:0-5435 GCA_039768375.1 Desulfobacterales bacterium
CTTCAGCATATCCAGCCTTGCCGAAGCCTGTTTCACCGGGGCGGCAACCTCGACAATCGCTCAATTTAGATGTACACATATTCGGGCCGCCTGCCGGCTCGAGGTGGTTTTTGTATGGGCCGATTCTGCATGGCACAACCCATCAACAGGATAAGCGGTCGGTTCGGCAATTTACCGGCGGCGTTGCAGTTGTTTTTTCCTACCTTGCCTGACCCGAAATTGTCAATCGGCAACTCAGTCCATCGATTCATAAATTCGATGACGAATTGATTAAGGAAATATCCGGAATGAACGACGAGCCGATATCAATTGCGAAAGCCCTACCCGATCATCTCGCCGAGAGGACGAGGAGCCTGAACCGTCTTGCCTTCAAAGATGACGGCGAATTCGTCCTTTACTGGATGCATCATGCGGTGCGGGGGCACGAGAATCCCGCCCTGGATACTGCGGTCTTCGTTGCCGGGCGGCTGGGATTGCCGGTGTTGGTTTACCAGGGGTTGGGTGGCCGGCACCCCTACAACTCCGATCGACACCACACGTTTATCATGGAGGGTGCCCGGGAAGTTCAGCAGGAACTGGCGCATCGGGGCATCACCTATCGCTTTTATCTGGCCCGCGATCCCGGCGGCCATACGCCGCTTAAAGAGTTGACGGCCAGGGCGGCCCTCATCCTGACCGAAGATTTCCCCGTGCCTCCCCTTGCGGCCTGGAGCAGGTGCCTTGCCGCGTCTTCCCCCGCCGCTTTCTGGGCCGTGGACACGGCTTGCATTCTGCCGATGCAGGTCTTGAAAAAATCCTACGCGCGGGCGTATCAGTTTAGAAAGGACACGTGGGACGGATTTGAAAAGAGAATGACACGTCGTTATGAAGATCCGGAAACCGACGTTCGACGATTCCAAGGCCGGCTCGGTTTCGATCCTGTCGACCTGGTATCGGCCGATATCGCAGAGCTCTGCGCGAGCTGCCGCATCGATCACAGCGTTGGACCGGTTCCGCACACGCGGGGCGGAGCGACGGCCGGATATCATCGCTGGGAACAGTTCAAGCGGCACGGACTGCAAAATTATGCCAGAACACGCAACGATGCGGCCGTCGCGTTTCCTTCGGGTGTCAGCCGCATGTCCGCCTACCTGCATCATGGACAGGTGTCGCCTTTTCGAATCGTCAGGGAAACCGCTTCATCCAACGCCGAGGGCGCCGAAAAATTCCTGGATGAACTGCTGATTTGGAGAGAACTGGCCCACAATTTCTGTTTTTACCATCGCCATCCCGACGTCATCGATGCCTTGCCGGCCTGGGCGGCCAAGACCCTCGCAGATCACCGCCAGGACTTACGTCAGTCCGCTTTCACCTGGGAGCAGATGGCCAGGGCCACCACTGGAGACCCCCTTTGGGACGCCGCCCAGAAATCTCTGCTGATCCACGGAGAGCTGCACAACAACCTGCGCATGACTTGGGGAAAGGCCATCCTGCAGTGGACCCACTCACCGGAGAAGGCGCTGCAGATGATGATCGATTTGAACCATCGATATGCGCTGGATGGCAGCGATCCCAATTCTTACGGTGGCATACTGTGGTGCCTGGGGCTTTTCGATCGTCCCTTTCAACCCGAAAAACCGGTCATCGGAAGCCTGAGACCCCGTTCGACCCGGTCCCACGCCGCACGCCTCGACTTGAGAAAATACACGGCAAAGATAGCCAAACCGGCAACTTCGGCACCGGTCCGCGTGGCGGTCATCGGAGCGGGCCTGTCCGGATTGGTTGCCGCCCGCACGCTGGCTGATCACGGCCATCGGGTGCAGGTGTTCGAAAAGGCGCGCGCGCCCGGCGGAAGAATGTCCACCCGTAGAATGAACTCTTATGCCTTCGACCACGGGGCCCAATATTTTACAGTGGGGGACGAACCATTCCAAAAATACGTCGACAGTTGGGTACAGGCCGATATTGTCCGCCGGTGGGACGGCCGAATCCGCGTCGTGCAAGGCGGTGATATCCGCAAAGAAAGAGGGGAGCATCTTCGCTTCGTAGGGGTTCCCGGCATGAATGCGGTAACGCGTCACTTGGCGGACGACCTCGACATCCGCTGGCTTACCCGCGCGCAGCACGTTCGCAAAGAGGGCCGTGGCGTCGTATTGGTGGATGAGCACGGGGATTCATTGGGAAGCTATGATGCCCTCATCGTTTCCGCTCCTCCGGAACAAAGCGCTGAGCTCCTGGCGAAACTCACCCCTCTGGTCGACCGGGTGACCGCCGTCCGCATGGCTCCCTGCTGGGCCGTCATGCTGGCCTTCAGACAGCCCCTGCAGCTGCCGTTCGACGGCGTCTTTATACACGATTCCGCCATCGTTTGGGCCGCCAGAAATTCAAGCAAACCGGGACGTGGGGCTGATGAATGCTGGGTGTTGCATGCCGATTCCGCTTGGTCGTCCGACCATATCGACCTCGACCCCGAAGAAGTCGTCCACCGTCTTACGGCAGCATTCTTTTCCGCTGTCGGCAGCCGGCCGGTGGAAACGGTCTTTGGGGCGGCCCATCGCTGGCGCTATGCCAAAGCGCAGAACCCATTGGACTACGGCTGCCTTTGGGACCGCCAAGCGATGATCGGCCTCTGCGGCGACTGGTGCTGCAATTCCAGAATCGAGGGTGCCTTTCTGAGCGGTGCGGCAATGGCCGGCAGAGTCCTGGGCGCCGTCGAACCGAGACATTAGATGTTTTCCGAGGGGGATGTCAATCGGGGGACTGTTTTTACAGTCGGTCGAGGTTGGACGGCGACCAATAAAAGGAGATGGAATCGTCCAAAACGGCGGGAATGCCTTCGTGAATGGTGGGGAATTGGGGTGTCAACCCGACCACATGGTTCAGCGTACCTGATATGACCGGCAACCGCAAATTCCAGCAAGAAACGGCGCCGCTGGGATATGGATTCGGCTGGGCGGTTAGTCCAAACAGAACATCCAACAGACGTGTTCCCACGTAAGCTATTTTTTGTGGAACGTGCAAGACGCGAAGCCGGGGATAATAGGTTTGCAGCGTTTCAAAAAACTCATTCCACGTACATGACAGTTCATCGGCCACCACCCAGATACCCGTCCGAGCGTTTTCAGCGGCACGTATGAGGGCACGCGCCGCGTCGATGACGTGTAGATGCGCAAATGGATTGTCGCCCCTTCCCGGAAAAAAGACCCTGCCCTGCCGAACCTGGTCGAAAAGCAGGCTGTGGGCCCCGTAAACATGCGGCAGACGTAAGGATACGAAGCTTATACCTGCTTTTGCAGCCAATTCTTCGAGGCGCCGTTCGGCCTCGAACTTGGCCTGTCCATAACCGGACATCGGAGACGGTTCCGTATTTTGATCGAGCGGTTTGGTGGTATCCTCGTACACCATTAGACTGCCGCCAAATACAAAATTTTTGACCCGCGCTTCGATCGCGGCCTGCATGAGGTTTAGCGAGCCTTGGACGATGGAGGGATACAGTCGCGGATAGGGTTCAAAGGCCGCTCGGGCCCCCAGGTGGATCACGGTATCAATTCCGTCCAGGATTCGACGCAGGCTTTTGGGACTGCGGACATCAGCCTGCATAATTTCGGCGTCCAGATGTCGCAGCATGAGACCGCGTACGGGTCGCCTGACCATCAGCCTTGGGCGCATACCCTGCTCGGAAAGCTGTTTGGACACTTCGATACCGATGAACCCGGTGGCACCGGTGACAAGAACCTTTTTCACGATCGATCCTCCTGCAGCGATAGGGCGAGCAGTCGTTTTATGCGATTCAAGGCGACACGACAAACGACTGTGTATCCGGCTGCCCAGACCGGAACGGTGAACGTCAACCGGCATTGATTCGGGCCCCGGGGTTCCACGCGATGACCGGTGGCGGCCACGCCGCTCACCCGCCAGTCCCAATAACGTTCCGGCTCGAATGTGTCGATGGTAAAAGGCGCCCAGATACCGAAAGGAGTCCGGATGCGGCCCGTTAATCCGGCGCGGATAAACCGCTCCGTGCTGTCAACCTCCTTTAAAGACGGCCCCCAGTGGGTCCAGGTCTGCGTATCCGTCATCAGACGCCACACACGAGAAACCGGTGCATCGATGTGTGTTCCGACATCAAGTGTCAATCGCATCTACAGTGCTTCCCGTTCGATAAGGAGAACTTTACTTCAAAGACTCAGGATCTAACGCATGATCTTTCAGGTCTTGGAAACTTACGCTATCTAAGGCCTTTTCATGCGTTGCCGACAAGATTACCGGTGGTGCCACCCCGATATTCAATGCTTCCTTCCAACGGGAGGCACACAAACACCACCCGTCGCCGGGCTTAAGGGTCTCGGCGAGAAATAATTACACAAGATTGCACAGGATTTTGGTTCGTCTACAAGGCACATCCGCCGGCGCATATCGGGATATGTGTTGGTGGATGTAACGCGGTAGACGGGCCAATAAACAAGCAAGATGTGTAATCATTTCTTGGCGCGGCCCTAAGACCGGGAAAGGCGTTCGCAGGTGATGGCGTCATCAAATCGTTGCCTTGCGCCTTTGTGTATGCCAAGAACTTCTCGGTCACCTGGGCGCAAACCACGTGGGTGCCAAGGTCGCTGCGCCCGGTCTAACATTTTCCGTTACGATGAAAGCCCGTCAGTGGTGACGTACAACAAACCTCGAGCTCGTCTCCGAGAACATTTTTTATGCCTGTCATTTAAAAGCTCCATAATCAGTGACAATAAAGACACACCCCATTCTTTTTACAATTATCCACGTTTCGAATTCAGTCGTATCTGCTCTGTGTTGAATCCTAAGCATCGCCGAATCGATATCAAGGTTGAAGAGAGAACTTAATTTCAGGGCAGCCCCCTCTGCCGTCAATAAAAAGAAAATAAGATGCGGTATCTTGGTTTCGGTATCGATTGCCTAACGTCTTTCTTGACACTTGTTGGCTGGCTCATTGAGATTGACCTCGTAACTTTAGCCTCGCCGCATCTGTGGTCATGTTCGCAGTTTGTTATTTCGTGAGTGAGGCTGTATTGCGGCGAGTCGTTTTCGGTGTCGGCACTCGAGCCGACGGATGACTTCTTCCCTTGTCACATCGCGCCGGGGAAGAAAACGAGACAGGAGTTATTAAATGTCCGAATACGATAGCAGTGGATAGCTGTGCTTATGGCGAATTCGTACAGTGAGCATAAAGAATGGTAACCCTCTATAAATAAATCCAATTCTGAAGCAACACCTCAAAAATCTTGACAAATATTGCCATATCGTATTAATAATTTTTATCTCCGTCTCAATCTAATGTTGATCTACCGTTATTTTTGCTGAGTTCCCTCTCGACCTCGTCTCTCCCGATCTTTCATTCCAATTAATTTCGCGTATAGTTTCGGAGGTCTCTTATGGCTGATGAAAACTACAAACGCAAACTCACCACCGTCTTTAGCGCCGATGTA
>JBDNAO010000322.1:0-4164 GCA_039768375.1 Desulfobacterales bacterium
CTCCTCATCCTCATATCGGCAAGCCCCTCGAGCGGGAGTTGGCAGGCTATCTGTCGCTGAGGGCCAGGTGGTATCGAATTATTTACAAAATAAAGGAGGATGAGGGGCTCATTGAAATCCACCATATCGGTCACCGCAAGGATATCTACGAACTTTTCGGCGAGAAACTGCATCAGACTAAAAACAGGTAACTATTCTGCTAAACGGATTTATATGGTCGAAAAGGTAATAATATCAGGCGGAATACGGGCCGGCTCGATTTCTCACGGCGGGTTTTTTCCGATCTTGGCAGTCACACTCTGGTTGAAGCGTTCGGCATCGATGACATAGCGCTGATGGGTACCCCGGGAGATCCGGTCGACGCCGTCGTCGGCTTCGATGGAAAACGTCAGTTTGCGCCCTTCGACTGCGGTGAGGGTGCCCTTGATCGTCACGGTGAAGCCGGGTGGCGTGGCAGCTGTGTGGTCCAGATTCACGAGGATGCCGACGCTCTGCTCGCGGGGCCAATCGAGGTGCGGGTTGATGGCCTCGATACACGCCCATTCCACCAGTCCCACCATGTAGCCGGTGGCGAGCACGTCCGGCATTTCTTGAAACTCGGAGGCTTCGGGGAACAAAAAAGGGACGGTCTTGTTGTCGGGAACCGTGTAGCGAAACTCGAATGACAAGCCGGATTTCAGGGATGTTTTCATCGGGTCTCCTTCCGTGTCGTCTGGTGAAAGATGCCATTTATGGATGGGCACCAGTTAAAAACTGCGGATTTCCGGTTTCCGCCGATCGGTAGCAGGCGTCGACGATATCGAGCGTTTTGAGATAATCCTGGCCGTTGGTCTCGAATTCGATGCCGCTCAGAAGGCCGTCGACGAAATGTCTTTGGGCCGCAAAACAGCTGTCGCCCGCAAATCCCCTCTCTGCATGAGGATAGGCATGGTGATAGGATGGCTGCCCCAGTTTTTTGATGGTCAGGTCGCCGCATGAATTCATGATCAGGTGTCCGGCGAGACCGTCGAGGCGCAGAATGCCGAAGGTCGTCCGCGGTGGGCAGGCGTAGAGATTGACCCCGGTTTCATTTTCATTGTACCGATTGGCATCCAGGATTGCGGCCGCGCCGTTTTTGAATACGAACAGGATTTGACCGGCATCTTCGCCCTTGATGACCGGATTGAGGCGCACCAGGTGGGCGTAGACTTTCTCGACTTCACCGAACAGAAAACGGAAGGTGTCGATAAAGTGAACGCCGGTTTCGTATACCAGCAGCTGCGGGTAGTCACGAAAATACGGCTGCCGGTCCAGATAGGCATCGCTTCCCCAGCCGTCTCCCATCCTCATCTGGAAATTGGCCAGAGATACCCGTCCGAGAGTGCCGGTTTCTATAATCTTTTTAATCTCCCGGTACCACGGCTGCCAGCGCCAGTTGTCATGGACCATCAAGCGCACGCTATGCTGCCGTGTCAATTCGACCAGGGTTTTACTGGCGGCGAGTGTCGGTGCCAGGGGTTTCTGGCAGATGATGGCTATGTGTCTCTCGGCCGCGTGGCGACAGATGTCCAGATGGGTCGACGGGGGTGTAATGACGTCGATAAAGTCCGGTTTTTCTCTCTCGATCATGCCCCGGTAGTCGCTGTAACGGCGGGCAATTCCGAATTCCTGCTTCCGATCCTCGGCCCGTTTTGTATCCGGGTCGCACAGAGCTGTGATCTGCACCTCGGGGATTCGATTCCAGCCGTCGAGATGATACCGGCTGAAATAACCTGCACCGACACATACCCCTTTCAATTTCTTTTCCATTTTCATCGTCCGGTCGCAGTTCAGGTCGGAGCGCAGCGTCGGGCAGAACCGGAGCGGCCGTCAAAAGAACGCGTTATGCGTCAAAAAACCAGTGAGCCGGGGGTCTTCCGGCGACCGGCGATCGGAACGTCGCCAGGGAGTCACCGAGCAGGCATCCCAGGTATACTGTTTTTAAATCGGACCCGCCAAAGGCCAGGCTCGATATGTTTCGCAGTCGCTTACTTTTGATGTTGTCCAAATGGCGGCGATCCATCGTACCACTCTGAAAGGCCTTTTCGGCGGTGGCGACATGCTCGGGGTCCGAATCTTCCAAGACGACATGTTGAAAACCGTCCGGGGAAATCCGGATAACCCGGTTGCTGATGATGCTCGTAATCCAGATGCCCCCTTCCGCATCGAACGTCAGGCCGTCGGGATATGCTCCCGGGCCGAATTCGGCTACTGTTTCCCGGCCGCCCAGGGCGCCATCCACGGAGATTCGAAAACGGCTCAGGCGCCGCCCGAAGGTTTCGTTGACATACAGCCATTGTCCGGTTGCATCAATTTGCACCTCGTTCGTATAGCCCAGGCCGTCGGCCACGATGCGGGCGCCCTTCCGGTCCAGCAAAACGATGAAGCCGTCGGCGACGTCTGGGCGATAGCCCAGGGCGCGTGGTGTGCGGCGTGTGCTCACCGTCAACCAGATGCGGTCGCTTGCGTCGATAAGGACAAAGTTGGCGGGCGGCAGTTTGAAGCCATCGACGGTGGTCAAGACCGCTTCCAGGGCACCGGTGCGCCGGAGGCGGTAGAGGCCGCCTTCGTCGCCAAGATTGGCCAGCAGGAACGAGCCGTCGCGGCAAAGGGCAATCCCGTTCG
The DNA here is from genome assembly GCA_039768375.1 of Desulfobacterales bacterium. Taxonomy (GTDB): domain Bacteria; phylum Desulfobacterota; class Desulfobacteria; order Desulfobacterales; family SG8-13; genus JARFQH01. The sequence continues at coordinate 2,644 of JBDNAO010000322.1, forward strand.
GACGGATATCGATCCCCGCATCTGTTGCCAGAAACGCCTGCCGGCTGCCGTCAGGGTCAAGCCGGGTGACGCCGCCCCTCCAATCGGCACAGTAGATATACCCTTTGGCGGTACACAGAACGCATTCAGGCCGGTTCAATCCGTTTCCGAAAAATGCGATGTCGCGGACCGAAATGGAAAAGGGCGCCATGATCTTCCTCCGGAACGATAGCCCGTCAGAATCCACAAGTAGAAACTTGAAAATCGAAACTCAGAACCCGGAACCAGTGGGGCTTAAGGGCCATGAGTGGTTAACACGAAAATAGAATTTGACCCGCAAATAGAAACTTGAAACTCGAAACTTGAAACTCAGAACCCTCGTATGAAACTTAACGGTACTGTACTCAAAAGAAAGGTAATCTTTAGAGACACTATCCCGGGTATTGAGGTATTCAGAAATGTCAAATCCCAAGCATCAAATTCCAATGAAATCCCAAATGTCAATATCCAATGACCCAAACAGGTTTGTCATTTTGAATTTTGGTCATTGTGATTTGTTTGTTATTTATTATTTGCGATTTGGATTTTTTCACCGAAACTTCAACGTTTCCTCTTCGATCAAATTGGATTCTTGCGGCCAGAGGCGGCGCTGAACCAGTGGCGGCCCATACGGCCTTGAGTGTGTAGTCTGTATCCGCAATGTACATCATTGATCGCATTTACAAACCAGAGCACTCAGCGACGCGAGGGAAGGGTGGCAGCCGGACCCCTACAGGACGTCTTGACAACGCATACGTCAAGGTATACCCCTAAAACATCTCTAATCGGACGTCAACATTATAAGGGAGTATGACATCGGGGCAATTTCGGAGGCCAGATTTTGACGTAATAAGAGTGGAGTAGGCGGCATGACGGAAAAGGAAATTCGCCATCAAATCGTACAGCTGGCGCGGTCGCTTTTCATGCGGGGATACAGTTCCGGCAGTGCCGGCAATATCAGCGTGCGGCTGGACAACGGATTTCTCATCACCCCGACCAATTCCAGCTTCGGCCTGCTGGAGCCGGAAAAACTCTCACTGCTTGACCCGGAAGGTCGGCATCACGATGGTGACAAGCCGTCAAAGGAGTGGGCTGTCCACCTGGCCATGTATCGGGCCAGAAGCTTGGCCGGTGCGGTGGTCCATTTGCACTCGCCCAACTGCATGGCGGTCGCCTGCCTGGAGGACCTCGACCCTGAAAGCGTCCTGCCGCCGCTGACACCTTATTTTGTGATGCGAATCGGACGGCTGACCCTCATTCCCTATTTTCGACCGGGTGATCCCGGCCTTGCCGCAGCGGTCGGCCGTCGGGCGATCGATACACATGCCATGCTGTTGGCCCATCATGGTATGATTGTCTGCGAAAGAAACCTGGCTGCGGCGGTCAACACCGCCGAAGAACTGGAGGAAACCGCCCGGTTGTTTTTAACGGTCAAAGACCGGCCTTACCGTGAGTTGACCCGTTCTCAAGTCGCCGAACTCGAGCGGCTTTTCCCAAAAGCCA
>JBDNAO010000323.1:0-6672 GCA_039768375.1 Desulfobacterales bacterium
GATCGTTGCGTCGGCATTGACCAAAGTGCCGCTGGAGGCCGGGTTCGGCTGCCCGTCTTCTTGCCGGAGCCTGTAGAGCATCAACTCCGTCCCGTTGCCCAGCTGAAGACTGAACCAGTCCCAGCCAACGATGCCGGATTGAAGGTCGGCCGTACTGAACTCGTGATCCATCCAGCTCAAACCGCTTACTGCCAGTTCCCGATCGTGCAGTCTGATGGTACCCTCGGTTTTTAAGCGGGTAAACGAGTAGTAGCAACTGGCCCGCTCGGCCGTGTCGCCTTTGCGGCTGTAACCCTGATCGCCGTGCAGCACCGGTGATTTCAGCGGCACCAGATCGAGGTCGATGCCAAAGGCTTCCGTTGCCGCCTGCAGTCGCTGCGCGCGAGGCCCGATGTCGATTTTCCAGCTTTTCAAAAAAACAGTCGTATCGACCCCGGTTTGAATCACGCCGGCCAAGCCGAGCGCGCCGCGGGACATGTCTTCCGCAAAGAGATGCTGCCGGCCGGAAATGTCCGACAGCGCGATGTGACCCAGGTAAAGCTGCTGGGTACGCCAGGCGGATGACGGTTCCGGCCAGCTTCGGCGGTCACTGATCGGACCGATCTGACGCCGGAAAACGGTCACCTGAAACCCGAACGGTCGCCCGTCGGCCGTCACGAGGTTGCCGGTGTAGTACCACCATTCGGTCCGATACCCCGGGTGCGCACCATGATCGGCCGGAAACCCAAGCCGGCACGTCCCGGTCACAGCCAGATAACCGTCCGCGTCACCAGCCGCCGCATGAAATGAAAAGATTGGATTAAACGCCGCCGTCAGCCCGATAAAAAGAAGAAAGGCGTCCTTGATCCCCTTAAATAATATACTTGTTACACCCCGTACCCCGAATCGCCTCATCGTTCTTTCCAAACCTCTAAAAATTACTACCATTGTTAACACGAAAATAAAGCTCGGCTATGCAAGATTTTTGCTTACTTTTGTCTCAAACAACTCGTGGTCGGGGCACCGCCGGCTGTTGCTTCGGTTTCATACGGTGCAGAACTCGGTGTCAAGCGGACCTAACCCCATCGCTGGCCCGGTTTTAAAAAATTGGTTGCTGCCGGTTGAAAACCTCCGAAGCGTTCATTTTATGGCGCTGTGGTGGCCCAAAGGGCCATAAACATTTAACAAAAATAATATTTTCCGAAGGGGTCGCCATCCTTTCGGCGATCCCTTCGGAAAATATCAGGGTTCCCTGAGCAGCGTGGCCGGCGGCTTACTGAAGATCAACCGGATGGCCGGCAGGGCTGCAAGAATCGCAGTGGCAATGATCAGCGGCAGCGACATCCCCAGCGCCCGCCAGTTTACCCGGTAGAGAAAGGACCAGCCGAAGGACTGGACGTTGATGACGTATATCAGCACATAAGAGAGAATGAAGCCGCAGACCAGTCCCGAGATCTCGCCGGCGATGATCAGAAGGGTCGCCTCCCAAAAGATCATGGCCCGAATCTGACTGCGATCGGCGCCGACAGCCAAAAGGGTGTTCAACTGACGCGATCGCTCCAGCACCTGGACTGCCAGGGTCGTAGTGATGCCGAGTGCGGCAATTATCAGCGCGATGACCAGCAGCACCGTGGTGACGGCAAAGGTTTCGTCAAAAATCCGCAGCACCGTCCCGCGCAAATCGTCGCCGCTGACCATGTCGATGTGATCGCCGCAGCGTCGCACGACGTCTTCCCGCAGCCGCGAGACCGCGGCGGCCTGATCCGGTTGTGGTTGTTGGAAAAATAGCCGGACCCCACTCCAGCCCGGATCGAAAAACCGCAGCCGGAAAGCCGGCAGGTGATAAAACACCACGCCGCCGTTGGTGCGGTAGTCCCTGACAATCCCCAAAATAGGCAACTCGACGGTCACACTCTCGATTTGAGCCCGGTAGAGATCACCCACCGTCAAACCGGAGCGGTTTGAAAACACCTCCGACACGATCACCCCTTCTCCGGCGATCAATTGCGGCTGAACCCGCCCTGGGTCTCCAGCGACCCAGACAAAGCCGCCGTGATGCAGAAACGTGGCGATATCCATTGCATCCAGTTCATAAACGAACTGTGCAGCGTGTGTCAGGACGAAGCGCCGGTTCGGAACCAGATCGACGGGATCTTCCAGCTGCTGGAGTCCTGAAACGACTTTGGCCGGCAGTGGATCGCGGAAACGGTTGATGGAACCCAGCCGGGTGGTGACGAACAGGTCACCGCTCACGGTCTGGTGCACCCAGAGGTCGACCGTGCCGCGAAAGCTGTTGACCATGATGACCAGTGCTGCAAACAGGGCGACGGCCGTGATGAGAGCCCCGACGGAAATGGCGGTGCGGGTGCCGCTGTCCCTCAGGTAGCGCCCGGCCAGCCAGGCGGGAATCCCCCCGAGGCGCCTCAGAAAGGGTGCCAGAACACCACCTGTTTTCTGCAGGCCGTACGGGGCCAGCAGGGCAAAGCCGGCAAAAAGGCACAAGATGGCGCCGTAACCGCCAAATGGAATGCCGTGTGCGTCCGGCAGGCGGGTCAGGGGCCAGGCCGTCAGCATCAACAGGATGCTGACTCCGGCCAAGCGGCGTGCCGTCAGGCGGTGGGTGACCTGCTGCCGTGCGTCGGTGAGCACCTCTTTGGGTGCCACCCGCATAGCTTCATGGGCCGGCTGATAGGCCGCCAGCAGCGAGATAAAAATCGTCACACCGAAAGAAAGCAGTATTTCCCACGCATCGAGCCGAAGCGTGTCGACATGGACCCGCACGAAAAGGGTGGAAACCGTACGACTGACCCCCTGCAGGAGGTATCGGACCAGCAGGCTGCTCACCGGAAAGGCGAAGAGCCAACCGAGCAACCCGAGGAAGGCCCCTTCGGTTAGAAATAGAAAAAAGAGCTGGGGCGGAGCGGCACCGGTTGAGCGCAGCACGGCCAACTCGTGGCGTCGCGTGGCCGCATTCAGCGCCACCAGACTGTACACCAGGAACATGCCGACGAAAAGAGATGCAAAACTTAGAATGGACAGATTGAGCTGATAAGCGCCGATCATAGCCCGCCCCGTTTCTTTGTTTTCAGAGGGCGAGGCGATCCGGATTCCCGGCGGCAGGATCGCTGCCAACTGCTGTTCAACCGCCTCCCGGGGCTGCTTTGCCGCCGCCGGACTAAGGACCAGGTCGATGCGATCCACAACGCCGAACAGCCGGGTGAATTCCTGAAAGCTGGCGATGTCGGTGATGGCCAGAGCGCCGCCTTCGGCCAGCGCCAGCCCCTCGCGGTCAAGAACGCCCAATATCTTGAAGACGGCATTGCGCCGGGCATTCGCCAGGGTCACTTGGTCACCGACTGCCCAGCCGTATTTTTCGGCCAGGGTGTTGCTGACAAAAAGCGTAGCCGGTTCCCTGATCAGCTCGAGTCCGCTTTCCGCAGTCGCATCCTTCCCGCTGTAAGTCGACCATTTCCTGAATTCCCGGTCGAGCACCGGATCGAGACCCACCAGCAGAAAGGGCTCCCCGTTTTCTGACGACGGTTCGACGTAGATGGTCATGAAAGCCGTCGCCGCGGCCACATCGGGATGGCGGGTCACCTTGACCACGAGTTCCTCCGGAACCCGCCCCCCCGGCCGGAAAAGGACCAGGTCCGATCGGCCGGCAATCCGATCCATGCTCCGCGAAAAGGAATCGATGGTGGCGTGGACCGACAGGCGCACACTGGTAAAGACAGCCGCACCCAATGCGATTCCCAGAACGACGATCAGGGCCCTCACGGGGTGCAGCCGCATATACCGCAGACTGAACCAGCAGTAGAGCCGCATGAAAAGGAGGAGCGGTCTCATGTCTGATCGGCGATTCTGCCGTCCCTGAGGTTGATCTGGCGGGTGGCGTACTGATCGGCAAGGTTGCTGTGGGTGGCGACAATGACCGTGCGCTGCCATGCACGGTTCAATTCGGACAGCAGCGCCATCACGGCTTCACCATTGCGGCTGTCCAGATTGCCGGTGGGTTCGTCGGCCAGAATGATCGCCGGATCGTTGATCAATGCCCGGGCGATGGCGGTTCGCTGCATCTCGCCGCCGGAGAGCTGGGCCGGCAAGTGAGTCAAGCGGTGATCGAGGTGCAGCCAGCCCAGCAGCTCTTCGGCTCTGGGTGCGATCTCCGGAAGGGACAGCCCGGCCAGCAGCGCCGGCAGGCAGGCGTTTTCTAAAACGGTGAGGGTCGGCAGCAGGTTGAAGGATTGAAAAACCATGCCGATCGCTTTGCGGCGGAAGTGGGTAAGCCGCTTCTCGGAAATTCGAACCAGATCATGGGCCGCCACGACCAGATCACCGGAGCTGGGACGGTCCAGTCCGGCCAAAAGTGAGAGTAGCGTGCTTTTGCCCGAACCGCTGTTTCCCTTGAGGACGACCATTTCACCGGCACCAATCACAAGGTCGACCCGATCGATGCCGATCACCTGTGCAGATCCATGCCGGTAAAGACGGGCCAGTTCCCGAGCACGGATGACTGGGTTTGCAGGCACCTGTTCCAAGGCGACGCGTTCGGATACGGTTTCCATTCAAATAGCGTTTTACGGTTTGATGGCCTTGCAAGAAGTCAGACTTCAGACGGCTTTGTAAAAATTTCAAGATCAAGGCGCGCAAATTCATCGGAATGAGGTGTACTTTTCGTACACCGCAACGAGGATGGATGCAGCGCAACACAGATATTGGACTTTTTACGAAATCGTCACGGTTTGAAAGGGATTCTGAGGGCCATAATGGCGATAGTTCCCCAGCCCAGCATGAGACACAAACCGCCCGCCGGCGCCAACATCTGAAAGGTGCGGATGCCGGTCAGGGCCAGCAGGTACAGGTTGCCCTGGAAAAAGATGCTCCCCGCCACGAAAAACCAACCGGCATACTGGAACGGAATGGCGGGATACCCGTGTTTCAGCAGCCCGACCGCAATCAACGCCAGCCCGTGATAAAACATGTAGCGGGTGGCCAGATCGAAATTAGTGCCCCCGCCGAGCTGGGCGAGGGTCTCTTTGAGGGCGTGGGCACTCAGGGCACCGGCGAGAACGGCCAGCAAGCAAAATAGCGCCCCCAGGCTGATGTAGAGTTTCATTGGGTTCGTCCCTGCCCAAATCGGTCAGCGGCAAACATAAAATAAATACCCTCTGCGTCCTTGGCGGCTCTGCGGTAATAATAGTTAATTTATCTTGATAAAACATGTCTTAAGAATTAGGCCGCATCAGAAATAGCGTCGCAGCCTTAGCTCGCCGGACGATAGTGACGACATCCTACTCGTCATTGATTTTTTTTGAGCTTTGAGTGGAGCGTATACCAGTCGCTGAGTTCGGCAATCGCCTGCGACTGCTGATACCGCCCGCCGGCAAAGACTCCGTAATCACCACCGCCGGCCATGGCCGAGGTAAACCGGATCGAATTGCCGTAAAACAGCCAGATCTGATGCCATTTTTTTTCAATGGCTTCGTCGAACGGGTTCTTGTCCCGCTCGAGCCCTTCGGCCAGTCCGCTCTTCCAAATATCGCGCATGAAACCGGTTGCCGTAAGGGTTTCGGCGTTCGACTCGGCGATGGTGTTTTCGAATTGCTTCCAATGCCCGGTCACCCAGCCGGTACCGTGACAGTTCAGACAGATCTTCTGCATGGCCGCGGTCCGCTTCTGCATTTCATTTTCATCGATCAGGTAGGCCGTGGCGAATCCACCGTTGAGATCGGTCGGCAGCGGCTGTCCGTCCTGGTTGCGAATCACGGTCGTGTCGGGTGACTTGGGATGCGGATGGGCGTAGATCAGGCCGTAAATGCGCCACGGCAGGCGGTTGTTCATCTGGTGGCTGCGCTCTGCGACGACCTCCCCGTCCGTGTTGACGAGCAGGCTCACGTGGCAGGTTGCGCAAGTGGGCGCGGTGAAATCTTTACCGATAGTCCACGGAACGGCCTGAAAGTCCCATGCATGGCCCATGGCCGACTGGATATTGCCGTGCTTGCTGGCCTCGTATACGGGAAAGGCCGGAACGTCGGGCCCCACGTGGCATTCCTTGCAGGTATAGGGTTTGCGGGCCATCTGGATCGAAAACTGGTGCCGGGTGTGGCAGGCTGCACACGACCCGCGGCTACCGTCCAGATTGATGCGGCCAACGCCTTGGTTCGGCCAGCCGCTGATGATGGGAAACTCGAGCTCGCCGGCCAGATCCGTGTCCCGCACCTCTTTTCCGACCACCTCGAGTTTGGTGCCGTGACAGTAATAGCAGGCTTCCGAAGCGGTGAGCGGATCGGCGGGGCTGTACGTCAAAGCGCCGTCTTGGCGCTGTGTTTTTCCGATGATGCTGGTTTCGAGTTGCCGATAGAGCGGATTGTCTGCCAGGTTCGTGTGGGCGTGCGACATGATGTTTTGGGTGTACTGTCCGGCTTCCTCGCTGTGGCAGGTGGCACAGTCGTCCGGGCTCACGACGACATGAACCTGGTAGCCGTTGTGCTCGAAGGTGTCGGCATGACGGTCGGAGCGCAGGGTGTGACACTCGGCGCAACCGACGACCGTATTTTTCAGCGCCTCGGGCACCGACGGGCTGGAAACTTTGCGGGCCAATCCCTCAACGGCCAGGGCCTGGGCCGGGGTTACCATCGAATGGCGGCTGCCGTGCCAGCCCTTGGCGATACCGGGATGAATCGAGGCGTGGCA
>JBDNAO010000044.1:0-8762 GCA_039768375.1 Desulfobacterales bacterium
ATGCCGTTTTTCAGCGGGATGGGAATGGTGCTCAGACCGGCCATCAAGGAGCTGGGCTACAAGTTCCCGCAAGTCCACCGGGATCCGGAGAAACTCGCGCGCGCGGCCATCCTGTCCAGCAAAATGTTCGGTTTCGACTCGGTCGTGGTGCCTTTCGACATGACCTGTGAATCACAGGCGATCGGCAACACCATCAGCATCTACGAAGATTCGGAAGACACGCTCTATCCCACAATTCCCGAGAAGATGTGGAAAAGCATGGATGATGTGAACATACCCGAGGACATCGCGGACCGCTGGCCGATTTCGATGATCTACGAGGCCATCAAGATCGCCAAGAAGGAAGCTCCCGAGTATCCGGTCGGGGCGTGGCAGCTAGGCCCCTTCACCCAGGCCGGACAGGTTCTGGAACTCGACATTCTGCTCAAGGGCATCTTCAAGCAAAAAGCCCAGGTGGAAGCAACGCTGGACAAGCTGTCGGACATGTGCATCGCCATCGGGCAGAAGTGTCAGGAGGCTGGTGCGGACTACATCACCTTGCGTGAGATGGGCACCGGTACGGACCTTCTCAGCCCCCGGACCTGGAAAGACGTCATTCAACCCCGGATGCGACGGATTCTGGCTGCCTGGAAATCTCCGAAGATCCTGCACATATGCGGAGCCACCAACCTGATCATCGAGATGATGAATGACTGTGGTGCGGATGCGATCAGCGTGGACATCAAGAACAACTTGGCCGAGTCGCGCGAAAAGCTGGGGCAGAACACGCTGCTTTTCGGTAACTTCGACGTGTTTGCGCTGCCCTGCAAGGAGGAAACCACAGTGGAGGAGGCCATCCAAGGCATCAAAACCAACATCGACGGTGGGGTTGATGCGGTCTGGCCCGGCTGCGACCTATGGCCGGATATCAAAGAGGCCAACATGAAGGCAATTGTGGAGACGACACGCACTTACGGAAAAAAACCGAGCCCGGCTCTGGGCCGTCTGTAGTGAAGGTGGGGTCCAAACAATTTATTCATGGGTATGACCTAAGTTTATAAATAAACACAAAATTTTTTAACAAACCCAAACGAAGGAGAGGCAGAGAATATGGCAACGAAAGCAGAATTACTGGAAAAATTGAAGACAGGTGTAGTCGAATACCAGGAAGACATGGTCAAGGAAGCCGCACAGCAGGCGCTGGATGACGGTTACGTTCCGCTCGAAATGATCATGGACGGTTTGGCGGCTGGAATGGAGGTCGTTGGCGACCTGTATGACCGCAACGAGTACTTCGTTCCGGAAGTATTGATGTGCGCCGATGCACTGTATGCCGGGCTCGACATTCTGCGCCCGCACGTACCCAAAGACGAAACCGGCCTCAACGCCCAGGTGGTTATCGGCAGCATCCAGGGTGATGTGCACGACATCGGTAAGAACCTAGTGAAAATGATGTTCGATGTGGCCGGTTGGGAAGTTCACGACCTGGGACGCGATGTTCCTCTGGAAAAATTCGTCGAGGAGCAGATGCGCACGGATTCCGAAGTTGTGGCCATGTCGGCCATGATGACCACCACCATGCTGGGCATGAAAAAGGTCATCAAAATGATCAAGGAAAAGAACCCCAACGTGGCCATCATGCTGGGCGGCGCCCCGGTAACCAAGGATGTGGCCAACCTGTTCGGTGCCGACGGTTATGCGGAGTCAGCTGGAAACGCCGTGTCCGAGGGCATCAAAATGATCGGCCGGCTGCGTGAATACCAGAAGAAGTAATCGTAAACGGCGTTTACATTCGAACCTCCGGGCTGTGAAAATTAGCCTATTTTTTCCGGCCCGGACGGTCTTTTCAAATCGAATCGGCAGCAAATAGGATAGGCCCCATTGAAACTTTTTGAGACGCAGAAGATACGGGAGCAATCCCCTGCGGACTAAAATTCGGATAAGGAGCAGTGCGAATGGATTCTGATAAGGCGATGGTGATATTTCAGCCTTCCGGGCGCAGGGGTGAAGTGCCCAAAGGCACAAACCTCATAGAAGCCTCAAGGCTTTTGGGCGTCGACATCGAGGCCCTGTGCGGCGAAAAAAAGGTTTGCGGCAAGTGTATCGTAAGAATCGAGGAGGGACATTTTGAAAAGTACGGCGTCACTTCGAGCATGAACAACGTGAGCGCCTGGCAGGAAGAAGAAGAAAAGTTCATTAACCCGGAAAGGCGCGAAAAGGGTTTTCGTTTGGGCTGCATGACCAAAATAAAAGGCGATCTTTTAGTGTTCGTGCCGGAGGAGTCACGCGCCGGAAAACAAGTGGTTTCCAAGGCCGCCCGCGATATTCATATCGAGCACGATCCGGCGGTAAGACTCTATTATGTAGAGGTCGATCCACCCACGTTCGAGGAACCTTTGGGAGATTTTGAACGCATCTGCCGGGCCCTGGAGCGTGATTACGGCCTGAGCAATCTGACCATCGATATTTTTACGCTGCGCACGCTGCCCACGGCTCTGCGCGACGGCAACTGGAAGGTAACGGTCAGCGTCTGGAACGAAAAGGAAGTGATCCGCGTGCGGCCGGGTCGGGCTGACCATGCCTACGGCCTGGCCATCGATGTTGGGACTACGACGGTCGCGGCCTATTTCTGCGATCTGACCACCATGGAGGTGATTGATACGGTATCCATGATGAACCCGCAGTGTAAATACGGCGAGGATGTCATGGCGCGCATTACCTTCCATATGACCTCCGAGGACGGGCTCAAGCGCATGAGCGATGACATCATCGAAGGGCTGAACGAGCTCATCGATCAGGCGGTGGCCAACACCTACCCCCCCAAGAAGAAAAAGAAGAAGAAAAAGGGCGAGGAAGGACCGGACGAATTCGTGGAAGTTCCCGTGGAGGGCAAGACCTATCTGCGGCTGAGCCGAGAGGACATCGAGGACATTACCATCGGATTCAACACGGCCATGCACCACATTTTACTGGGGCTGAATCCCGAATTTGTGGGTATGGCACCCTTTCCGCCGGTCATCCATCACAGTTTGGACATCAAAGCCCGTGATCTGTGCGTGAACATCAATCCGTCGGCTTACATGTTCGTTCTGCCCATTGAAGCCGGTTTCGTCGGCGCCGACAACGTAGGGGTGTTGATCGCCGAAGAGCCTTATAAACACGAAGAAAACCAGTTGATCATCGATATCGGCACCAACGGAGAATTGGTTCTGGGCAATCGTCACAAGCTGATCTCATCGTCCTGCGCCACGGGTCCGGCTCTCGAGGGCGCCCAGCTGTCTTACGGCATGCGGGCGGCTCCGGGTGCCATCGAACGCATCGAGATCGATTCCGAGACCAAGGAAGTCAACTACAAGGTGATCGGGCGCGATGCCTGGCGCAAATATTCCAAACCAAAGGAAATGAAAGCCAAAGGCATCTGCGGCTCGGGTATCCTGGACGTGCTGGCCGAACTGTACCGGAGCGGCGTTATTGTTAAAAGTGGCGTCTTTAATAAAAAAGGACTCGAAGACTGCCCCCGTTTCAGAATCAACCCCGACAACCGTCAGCCGGAGTTCGTTTTGGCCTGGGCCGAGGAGTCGAGCATCGATAAAGATATCGTCATCAGCCAAAAAGATGTACGCCAGATCCAGCTGGCCAAAGGTGCCCTATATGCCGGCTGCAAGCTGATGGTCAAACGCATGAACCTCGAAAAAGTAGACAAGGTCAAGATCGCCGGGGCTTTCGGTACCCATGTGGACCGCACCAAGGCTCTGATTATGGGACTATTTCCCGATTGTGAAATCGAAATGATCCAGAGTGTGGGGAATGCCGCCGGTGACGGCTGCCGTGCGGCCTTGTTGAATGTGAAGAAGCGTGTGGAAGCCAATTGGTGTTCACGCAACGTGGAATACATCGAGTTGACGGTGGAGCCGAACTTCCAGCAGGAATTCATGGGAGCCATGCAGCTGCCGCACATGACGGATGCGTTCCCCCATCTGAGGGGTATCGTACCGGACGAGGTTCTCGACCAATAGGACAATCGGGACCCCGGCGTCATCACTGCGGTAGGGGTCCCGAATTTCATTCATTGTTGCCTGTGCAGCACTACCTCTGGCTGCAAGCATCAGTTTGATCGAAGAGGAAACTTTTTATCTTCGATGAAAAATTCCAAACCGCGAATAACAAACAAATCAAAATGTCAAACCTGTTTGGGTCATTGGATATTGAAATTTGGGATTTCCTTGGAATTTGGTGCTTGGAATTTGTTATTTCTGAATACCGCAATAACCGGGATAGTATCTATAAAGAGTACCTTTCTATTGGGTATAGTACCGTTAAGTTTCATACAAGATCGTGCACAACATGAACAGCGACACTTCTAAAACGCATCCAATCGCCTATGTGACGGCGGAACCCGGCATATGCGGGTTCCCTTGTACGATCAAAGCGCAAAAATCGGATAACCGAACAGTAACGATAGAAATCAACGGTTCTGAATGCAAGCAGATCCAGCGACTGTCGACCTGTTTAACCGAGATGTCCCTTAAAGAGCTTTTCATGCCGTTGACCCGTAACCCTGTTTATATCGCGGCTGAAAAATCGGGCTGTCATCCTTCCTGTGCGATTCCCGCTGCTGTTATTAAAGCGGTGGAGGTCGCTCTGGGCATGGCGCTGCCCAAAGAAGTCCGCATTAAATTCAAGAGTGAAACGAATGAATAAGATGATCGCGGAACAGATTGACGCCAAGAAAACACCAAATGTCGTCCCATTCAAGACCAATGAAGGTATCTCGCATGATTTACTGAAGCGCCTGCTCGAGAAGGGGATAGAATACGGCCTGACTGCCGTTTTTCCATTCAGCGTCGACAAAATCATGGTGGCCGAATGGGTGCATCTGAAATGTCGCTACGGATGCAACAAGTACAATACGAATTGGTGCTGCCCGCCTGCCACACCGAATCCGGAAAAGGTTCGCAAGATCATTGATGAATACACCACCGCTCTTCTTCTGGTCGGTACCAAAAATTGTTCCGATTTTTACCGCAACAACGGGCGCAAACGCAGCGTGCAGGTCAGATGCTGGAAGGGCACGATCGGTCTGGAGCGAATGTTGTTTCTGGAGGGCTACTACAAGGTCTTCAGCCTGGTTGGAGAATGCTGCGCACTTTGCAAGGAATGTGCCTATCCCGGAGACTGCCGGTTCCCTCAAGAAAAGCGTCCATCGGTTGAATCCTTCTCAATCGATGTCATTGGAACGTTGAAGAATTTGGGCACCACGTCGAAGGTCGCGACCAATACAGGTGCGACATTCAATTATTACGGGATAGTTCTCCTGGAATGATAACTATGGATTTTAAAACCAAAATTCCTCTTGACAAAGTGCGCCGTCACGATAGACATTGAACGAAATTATACCCCGCCACGAGTGGAAAACTGGCCGGTAAACAATGAAACATCTGATATTTCTCTTAAAATAAAATATTTATAGAAAGGAGGTGAGAATTAGAAACTTTTCATTTGGCATGTTGAAAGCGACAACTGTGAACCACAAAAAGGAGACTCCTCATGGCCAAACAAATGCTGATTGATGCCTATCGGGGCAAAAGAACGGCAAAAGCCCCATGGGTACCCTACGCCGGAGTTCATTGTGCGTTTTTAATCAATGAACCGGCGGACAAGATGCTCAAAGACCCCGAACTCCTGGCAAAAGGGGTTGTCAAAGCGGCCAAACGGTATAAGGCCGACGGGATACCGTTGCTCTTCGACCTGTCGGTCGAAGCCAATTCGGTTGGTTGTGATCTCAAATGGTGGGGCGACAATGTCCCCTCGGTCACAAACCATCCCTGTTCAGACAAAACGCCGGCTCAGGCCGGTCTTAAACTGCCCACGAAAGACTCCGGGCGGTGGCCGATAATATTCGAGGCCGCTAAAATTGCCAAACCCCAACTCGCTGAACTCGATTGCGTTATGATGGGGCTTTTCTGCGGCCCCCTGACGCTGGCTTCCCATCTGGCAGGTGTCCGCATCTTTACGGATGTTTACAAGAATAAAGAATTTGCTCACGAAGTGATAAAGTTTGCAGGTGAGGTCGGTGCCGTTGCCGCCAAGTTTTACGCCGACATGGGTTGCGACATCGTCGCGATCGTCGACCCTGTGGCATCCCAGATCAAATCCGAGACGTTTAAAGAATACGTCACGCCGAATTGTCAGGCCGCCATCAAGGCGATCCATGCCGCCGAAAAAACCTCGTCGTTTTTCATCTGCGGTGACTGCACCAAGGTTATGGAAGACGTCTGCAAAATCGGCACCCACGGTTTTGCCATCGATGAGCAGCTGAACCTTGTGTTCGTCCGTGACCTGGCCCGCAAATACGGCGTTGGGTTCGGCGGCAACTTGAAGCTGACGCTGGCCCTGAGTCTGGGGCTGCTCTCCTCGCGAGAGGATGCCATCGTGAGCCTGGCTGCAGGAGGTCAGCACGGGTACACCTTCGCGCCTGGGTGAGACATGCCCTACGATGTTCCGGTGGAACATATGGACCAAGCGATCGAAGCCAGGGATTGGTATGACCAGTATTACACCAAGTATCCGGAATCCTGGTAAACCATTATATAAAAGGAGGGTTCGGATCATGGCAGAAGAAAAAATCCACATTGACGTCCTGACCCTGGACAGCGTGCAGTGTGCTGCGTGCGGCTACATGATGGAGTCGATTGCAGCCCTGCCTGGTGATGTTCAGGATATGATCGAATACAAGGAATGGTCGATCAAGAACAAAGACAGCGTGGGAAAATTCATCGAACTCAAAGGCAAAGTCTTGCCGACCATCTGCATCGAAGGTGATCTGGTATTTGAGAGCATTATTCCTCAATACGAAGAACTTATCGATGAAATGGCCAAGCGGGCGCCCTCAGAAGCGATGAAAGAGCGTATCATCTCGCTGCGGGGCCACGGGTTCGAGTTCGACAAGATTCAGGAGAACCTGCAGAAAGCGGGTGCGGGTCTTTCGACAAGGGTAGATTCAGAACGCAAGTGATCACCACAATACAATTCGGGCTCCTTGCGGAGCCCGAATTTATTTTAGGAGGCCCCAGATCTTTGGAAACCCATGAGGCCATTGAAAAACTGAAGGTATTGATTATCGAGAACAACCTGCCTCAAACCGACATGGCCATTTTCGGCATCAAATGCCCATACTGCGGCAAATCGGATCGGATCCGAAAACTGGAACCACCTGAAGATTTAACCGACGTCATCAAATCCGAAGTGCTGAAACTGTATGGCGATCTTTGGCGGCAGCTCAATCCGTCAGCCGCACGGCTGGGAACCTGCAAATTCTGCCTAAATCCCGTGGAACTGGTTTTGAGCGAAGGACATGCAAAGGCACTGGATTACACGTAACTGTTAATCTTTACAAAAAAAACCTGCCTCAATAAGTCGTCAACTCATCGACTTTTCGTATAGGATATCAATCATGAATATCGAAATCCTGGGCCCCGGCTGTAAACGATGCGATCAATTGTACGAAAATACGGTAGCCGCCGTATCGCAATTCGATGACGGCGCCGGAATCGAGGTCAAAAAGATAAAAGACATCAAATACTTTGCCCAAAAGGGGGTCTTTGTCACTCCGGGGCTTGTTATTGACGGTGACGTCATTTCGGTCGGCAAAGTACTTCCTATCGAGGAAATCCGCAAGAAGATAGAGGAGAAAATGTAGCCCATGTCGGATATTACGAAGGTCTATCTGATTACCGGGTTTCTCGGTGCCGGTAAAACGACATTTCTCAACCGGATAATCGACCGGTTCCCCAGGGATAGAAAGTTGACCCTCCTGGTCAACGAATTCGGCGAGGTGGGGGTAGACGGAACACTGGTAGAGGGTGAAGACATCGACATGATGGAGATCAGCAAAGGCTCGATTTTTTGTGTCTGTGTGAAGACCGACTTCATCAAGGGCCTCTACGAGCTCAGCACGACCGTTAAGCCCGATGTATTGCTGATAGAATCGACCGGCGTGGCCAATCCGTCGGACCTCAAGAAGGACCTTAAACTACCCATTTTCAACAACCGCTTTCACTTCATGGAGCAGTTTTGCATCATCGATGCCCCTCATTTTCTCGGTGCATATGAGGTCTATGCCTCCCTGGAAAAACAAATTGCTTCATCCAGCGTCTTCATTATCAACAAGATCGACACGGCATCTCCCGATACGATTGCGGCAACCAAAGATGTGGTCAGGAAATTTCATCCGGATCCGTTATTTTTTGAAACAAATTACGCCGACATCCCTTTTGAAAATTTTTTCGGCTTCACACCGGACTCCGGGGAAGTGACCCCCGGTTCATCGGGCAATGAAATGAAGGCCGAAATGTCGGCTGAGGAACTGGATAAATTTATCGACGATTTGCTGGATAGCCCTGATTTAGAGATTACGCCGCCGGACCTGTTGATGTCGGTGGCCTATAAATGGACCGGCGACAACACGGAACAGGTCAAAGCCATGGCCGGTGCCCTTCCCGCGTCAGTGGTGCGCGCCAAAGGTTTTGTTGAAGAAAACGGGAATATGCTGCTTTTCAGCTTCGTTCAGGGCGACTGGACGATAGAAGACCCTCATATACCGGCGGAACGTGTTAAACATAAAAACGTCATCGTCTTTATCGGACCACCTGAATCCATGGATGGCATCGAGACGGCCACCCAATCCGGCAGTTGGATTAACATGGGTGAATATCAACCCTATTCGAACTGATGCCCTTAAGGGTTCGCGAAAAAATAAATTGGTGATTTCGGGCGTCGAGGCG
>JBDNAO010000324.1:0-4757 GCA_039768375.1 Desulfobacterales bacterium
GTCCAGTCTGGCAAATTTGCTCATTGCGCTAACCTTTCGTCCTTGAATGGTTATTAAGGGCTCGCTCAAAAATTACTTCACACTTTGGGCGCCGATGCATCCCGTCCGGCTGCGTTACGAAAACTCGGAATATCCAGATATTCCTGCGTTTTCGCGCCTTGCCGGCCGGGCGCCTCAACGCCCAAAAATTGCGAACTTATTTTTTCGCGAACCCTAAAGCTGGCAGGGTGGGGTCAAAACGGCAGCTGGAAACGGAAACGACGCGCCGGCGGGCGGGACGGGCGGTTTTCCGCGCAAACGACGGCAGACCGTCCAATCCCTTGACTTCCTGTATCCCGGACTTCTATAATTATGACGTCGTACACGGCGTGCATGGCCTCAAGGTCTCGCCAGTTGGTCGGAAAGGGGGTTTACGTCTCGCTTACTGCAAATTTTTACATTATCCCGGATGAGATGTCAAAAAAATTGTTTTGACTTTTCAGGAGATTCCTTCTAAACATTCAAATTCTTAACACTTTCTCACTTTACTTTGGAGAGCCTCATGTCTAATTCCCTGACCTACGCCGAAGCCGGTGTCGATATCAAAAAGGCCGCGCGATTGATCGAGAAGATCAAAGATATTGCCAAACAAACCCCGCGGTCCGGAGTAATGGGGGACATCGGCGGTTTCGGTGCCCTGTTCTCCCTGAACGTGGCCAACGTGGACAATCCAGTGTTGGTCAGTTCCACCGACGGCGTCGGCACCAAGGTGAAAATCGCCTTCATGCTGGATAAGCACGATACGGTCGGCATTGACCTGGTGGCCATGAGCGTCAACGATATTGCGGTTCAGGGTGCCCGGCCGTTATTTTTCATGGATTACCTTGCCATGGGCGAGCTCGACAACGACAGAGCCACGGCGGTCATCCAGGGAATCGCCGAGGGGTGCAAACAGGCACGGTGTGCACTCATCGGTGGTGAAACCGCGGAAATGCCGGGGATCTATCGACCCGGTGAATACGATCTGGCGGGTTTTGCCGTCGGGATTGTCGACAATGCCAAGATCATCGATGGCTCCGGCATCCACGTAGGAGACAAGATCGTAGGGGTTGCCTCCAGCGGATTGCACAGCAACGGCTATTCGCTGGTCAGAAAAATTTGTTTCGACCGATTGAATCTCAAGTGCTCATCTCACGTCGAAGCACTGGGCGGCCGGCTGGGGGACGAACTGATCAAGCCGACAAAGATCTATTCCGAAACCATTCGCCACCTGATCCGCGACCTGCCGATTCACGGCCTGGCGCACGTCACCGGTGGTGGAATCGAGGATAACCTTCTGCGCATCATTCCGAGGGCCTGCCAGGTTCTGCTGCAGAAACGCAGTTGGGAGGTCCCTCCGATTTTCGATTTCCTGCAGGAGGCGGGCAAGATTTCCGACGAGGAGATGCTGAGGACCTTCAACAACGGCATCGGCTTGGTGGCCGTTGTCCCCGACGATTCGACGATCGAGGTTATGTCGCGGCTTTCCGCCCTGAACGAGAAAGCCTTTGTCATCGGCGAAGTGGCCGAATGCCGGCAGAAAAACAACCGCTGTCAGTGGATGTGAGCCGGTGCCCTGATGAAAGACGAAAAGAAGACAATCCCGGCAGGCGGAATCAGGCGCATTTGCCTGCGGGTACTGGATTGGATCGCCCAGGGTCAAAAGAAAGGCGGGCTCTGTCCCACCTGAGGGATCGGTCCGCACGGTGCCGGGAGGGTTCCGAAGAAAAATAAACAAAATGATCGTTCTCGGAATTGAAACCTCCTGCGACGAGACCGCGGCGGCAGTGGTCGCGGACGGCCGCCGGATTCTGTCTTCAGTGGTTTCCTCCCAGGTGGCCGTTCACCGTCCTTTCGGTGGGGTTGTGCCCGAGTTGGCCTCCCGCAAGCATATCGAGGCCATTGTGCCGGTGGTTCGTCAGGCGCTCAGTGAGGGTGGCATCTCACAGGCGGGACTCGAAGCTGTGGCGGTCACTCAAGGGCCTGGCTTGATCGGATCGCTTCTGGTCGGGTTTTCATTTGCCAAGGCCTTTGCAATGGTCCGCGGGCTTCCTTGGATCGGTGTCAGCCACCTGGAAGGTCACATCAATTCCGTATTTCTGGAGACCGACCCACCGGTCTTTCCCTTCACGGCCCTGCTGGCCTCCGGGGGTCACACCAGCATTTATCACGTCACCGCCCACACGCAATTCGACCTTATGGGGCAGACCCGTGACGATGCCGCCGGAGAAGCCTTCGACAAGGTGGCGAAAATGCTCGGCCTCGGCTATCCGGGCGGCGGCATCATCTCGAAACTGGCACAAGAGGGTGACCCGACACGAATCCCATTTCCGCGATCGTATTTAGACCGTTCGGGCTACGATTTCAGTTTCAGCGGTCTCAAGACGGCTGTCGGCCGTTACGTTCGCGACCACTCCCGGGATCTGGCCGCCCGAATACCCGACATTGCAGCCGGATTTCAGGAGGCGGTCGTGGATGTGCTGGCCGATAAGGTCATCGAGGCCGCAATCTACAAAAATTGCAGCCGGATTGCCCTGGTCGGAGGTGTGGCGGCCAACGGGCGTTTGCGGGAAAAGGTGACTGTGGACGCTCGAAAAAAGGGAATATCCGTCTATCTGCCCGGTCACGACCTCTGCGGTGACAACGCCGCCATGATAGCCGCCGCGGGATATCACCACTTGGCAAATGGAGCCCGGTCCGACTTCGACGATGATGTCTATTCCCGCCAAGCTCTTTGAGCGAAAGTGGAAGTGCACTTTATTTAGCTACAGTCAATCAGGGGACCATCGATACCCCAGATATTGGTGTTTCAGTTTCAGCAGTCGTGCAACTGAGGCCATTCCTATCAGTCGCATTTCGGCGGAAGCCGACATTTGCCGAATCATCTCCTCGTGAGCGCTTTCAATGTCCGGACCCTTATGACAGATCAGGGCCACGTCAACCCCGGCAACGAGGATTTGCCGCACGACGGTTCGGATGTCGTAGTGCCGCTTGATGGCGCCCATGTCCAGATCGTCTGTCAGGACGAGACCGTCGTACCCCATGTCCCGCCGCAGTATGTCCCTGACGATCGCCGGCGAGAGACTGGCCGGCCACTTGGGATCGATGCGATCGTAAAAGATGTGCGACAGCATCATTCCGGCCGCCCGATGGTCAATGGCCGCGGTGAAAGGAACCAGGTCAACCTGTCTGAGTTCCTCCAGATCAACACTGAGAGTGGGCATGTCATCATGAGAATCGAGAACCGTGCGGCCGATGCCGGGGAAGTGTTTGGCCACTGCCATGATGTTGCGCCGCTGAAGTTGGTCGATCATCCGGCAGCCCATCGCGGCCACCCGGAAAGGATCGGCCCCGAAGCTCCTGGATGCCATGACGCTGGAGATTTCTTCCGGAGCCACATCGAGCACCGGGGCCATGTTCATGTTGACGCCGGCGTTCCGGAGATCGGCGGCCGTCACGCGGGCAAAATGTGTGACGTCCGCTTCGCTTTTCATTTGCGAGGCACCGGGGAGCTGGGAGAAGGGTTTTTTGAGACGGGCCACTTCACCCCCTTCCTGATCGATAGCGATCAGCAGAGGCGCGAGGCCTGACTGCCGACCACAGCGCTGAATTTCAGTGCACAGCTCGCGCAGCTGGTCGGGTGAAACGATGTTGCGGGTGAAAAGAATCACGCCGCCGATCTTGAGCGTGCCGATCAGAAACCGCAAGTCGTCATTGAAGGTTGTACCGTCGAAACCGACCATGAGCCGCTGGCCGGCCAGTTGCTGATAGGTTAATGCTGACAGATGCATTATTCACCTTTATTGTTTTAATTCAATATTTTAAAATGGAAAAAAGATAAATTCAAACCAAGAATACCATACTATACCGATGATGAACACGAAGCTCACATTTTACGTCTTAAAAGTCCCCTTGCTGCTTATGCTGATGTTATTCGGTTTTATGCTGGACTTTTTCATTCAGCTGCCTTTCCACATCATGTGCAAATTGGACCACGTTAGGGGCAAGCGCTTTTAACCGGGCCCGACTCTTCGCTGAACAGAGGCCGGGGTTTTGGGCTCACTCAAAAATAACGTCACATTGTGGACGCCGATGCATCCCGTCTGGTCGCGTTGCGAAAACTCGGAATATCCAGATATTCCTGCGTTTTCGCGCCTTACCAGGCGGGCACCTCAACGCCCAAAATTGCGAACTTATTTTTTCGTGTGCCCTTAGCGCCGGATGGCGTCGAAATAAAGTGTGATACGAATTTCTCTGCAGGACGCTTGGGGGTGTGTGCATCGGGGAGATGATTTCGCAACCAAATGACACGACACCGGTTCGGACGCGCTTCGACATCGTCGAGGCC
Source organism: Desulfobacterales bacterium (assembly GCA_039768375.1). Taxonomy (GTDB): domain Bacteria; phylum Desulfobacterota; class Desulfobacteria; order Desulfobacterales; family SG8-13; genus JARFQH01. The sequence continues at coordinate 4,367 of JBDNAO010000324.1, forward strand.
TATCTTTTGAACAGCCAAATCAGGATGGGTAAGCACAATGCCGCCAGCACCATGATGCCGGGCAGGGTGAGGTAAGGGGCGTACCAGGGAGCACGGGCGGAGCGGGCCTTTTTCACCTCGGTCAGAAAGAGGTTGCCGAGAATAACAGCAGCCAGAAGAGGGGCGCATAACGCCAATAGGTTTTTCAATATATCCATTTCGGCGATTCCAAAAAATATTCCTTGCCGTTCGATTTGATACCTGTTAAATAATTAGATTTATGTCATTACCCTGTTTGACTGTTGATGGTACGCTTGGCAGGATTCGAATGCCGCCTGTGGCGGCATTTCGGCTGCGCCTCAACCGCAGGCCCGAATCCACTTATGCCCGAACAAAAACTGGAGTCGAACCA
>JBDNAO010000325.1:0-6011 GCA_039768375.1 Desulfobacterales bacterium
GATGATTGCTTAGATTCAAGGTCCCGGAACCGGCACTGTCGATAAAACAGCCGCCACCGCCGCCGCCACCGCCGCCGAATATCGGCGTTGGGGACGGCGGTGGAGTAGATGAAGCGGTTACGCCGACTCCGCCGGGATCGACGATTTCACCGTTTACGATACGATCTTGATCACCATAATCGCCGTCTTTCAGCGCGATCGTCACCGATTTGCGATCGGCACTAAATGTCGCGTGAGCTGAATAATCGATCCACCCATCGATTCTGTCATATTTATACCACTTGGCGTCTGCCGGAGCCGGTTCGGAAAGATAGACCGTAACTTGAGCGGTGCCGTCGGAGCTGGTTACCTTCAGCCGATAATTAACCAGGTCGAAGGGGAAGTCCGTCGGCCGGTTGGCGGTCTCACCAATGGTGCTGGCTGCGACGGCCTCAAGGGACTCGACGACAACATCCGTTCCCACCGGACTGATACCGATTTGTTTCGAACTGGAACCGTCGGCCGTATTCACCGCTAAAATAACATCCGGCTGCTGGTTGTCCGATATGCCGTCTGCATTTAAATCCACCGAATCATCCACGCGCTGGTCAGCCGGTACCCCGGCAAGCCGGGTTTGCCAAAGCTCCAGCAGGCTGATCTCTCCATCGTCAGCACTTCCTGAAAAAGGAACCATGGCGCTGATAAACAAAGAGGTACCGTTAAAGGTAATGCCGCGAGCTTCGTCATCAGTTGTCGCCAGCAGTGTTTGTTGAGTGCCATCGATTTCAAAAATCGATTTTCCACCGCCCGAGGTGACATAAATACGGTTGTTGTATCCGTAGGCTGCATCCCCCAGGCCGCCGGCAAAGGTCAGGTAATCTGCCTGAATAACGGCTCCGGTAGCGGTATTGACCTGATGAAAGTAGCCGTCTCCCAAGAAAACGGATTCGCCATAAAGCAGCGTCGATTCATTTTCAAATATAATGGGACCGTTTCCACTACTGTCGCCCTTTTTCGCGAAGGATGATCGCTGGATTGCCATTGTAAAGCCGGCATCGATTTCATAAAGATAAAAATTATTGCCGCTGCCGAAGAAATCCGAAGATGAAAACCAGATGGCATTCGTCCAGGGATTTTCAGTAAATGCGAAAATGGCGCTGTTAATACCGGTATCGAGTGTCTCATAGTTAACCGGCCAAGTACCGGATAATTGGAGACGATAGATATTGGCGGTCACGGCATTGTCATGGAAGTATAAATAATTGTCGGAGCTGACAAAGAATCCTTGGGGAGCCGTAAATCCCGAGCTCAACGAACTGGTGTCGCTGATAACAACGGTTTCGCTGGTGGCCAAATTGTATCCATAAATTTTCCCGTCATCACCGGCGTAGATCAGATAATTATTGTAGTAGGCAATCGAGCTCGAATAGAGAAATACGTCCGGATCCGGGTCCGGCAAGGCCCGCGCGCGAAACGGATCGACCGGGCTGATTTCCGTGACGGTAGTCGGATCCGAGCCTTTGTTTAAACTGATTTTGCCGTCGTCCCCTGTACCGGTTGTAAACGGCACCATCTCGCTGACATAAAAATTGGCATCGCCGAAAGTAATGCCCCGGGCTTCACCATCCGTGGTGCCGACGGCAAGAGGGGCACCGCTACCCCGAAGCTCAAAAACCGTCTTGCCACCGCCTGAGGTGGCATATATTCTGTTATTGTACCCATATGTTGCATCGCCCAGGCCCCCGGTTAAGGTCAGGTAATCTGCCAGGACGAGTTCCCCCGTGCTGGAATTCACCAGATGAAAAAAACCGTCTCCGCCGAAGACCGATTCGCCGTATAAAATCGTATCCGGGCCTTTGAAAATAATGGGACCGTTTCCACTACTGGCGCCTTTTTTCTCGAAGGATGATCGCAACGTTGCCTTTGTAAAGCCGGAGTCGATTTCATAAAGATAAAAATTGTTGCCGCTGCCGAAAAAATCCGAAGACGAAAACCAGATAGCACTCGTCCAGGGATTTTCGGTAAATGCAAAAATGGCGCTGGCGATACCGGCGTCAAGTGTCTCGTAGGGTGCCGGCCAGGTGCCGGATAATTGGAGACGATAGATATTGTTGGTCACCGCATTGTCATGGAAGTATAGGTAATTGCCGGAGCTGACAAAGAACCCCTGGGCAGCCGTAAAGCCCGAGCTCAACGAACTGGTGTCACTGATGACAACGGATTCGCTGGTGGCCAAATTGTACCCATAGATCTTTGCATCGCTGCCGGCGTATATCAGATAATTATTGTAGTAGGCGATCGAACTCGAGTAGAGATATGCGGGCGGATTCGGGTCAGTCAAGGCCTCGGCCTGAAAGGGACTGATGGGGGTGAGGGCTGCAGATGAATCACTTGCCGACATGCCGGCAAATGCACAACAAACCAGTATAAGTACCCATTTAACAATGATCTGGACCTTCTTCATCTCTTTCCTCCTTTTATTCCGCTCGACTGCAGGGCACCAATAAAAAAACCCTTCAAGCGAAATGGCTTGAAGGGTTGCACCCAGTTTCCTTCACCCTTGTTATATGAGTTGTCGCAGTCCTTGCTGCCCGAAAGACGACGACATCCGAGTCAAGGCAGGTTTTCTGGCTTCCGGATCTTTCTACTGTCTGCGCCTTCCCATCTGGCTTTTTTACCAAACAGTGGCAGGTTGCAGAGTTCGTCCCCGGCTACAGCGGCGGGACCGCTCCCGGATTTAACGGGATTCCCTATTAAGCTTATGCACCTTTGGTTCCTTCTAAAACTGTAAATGCCTTATTGTCAAGAAATTAAATCGAATTCAGAAAATATTTTTCCCGTCAGACATGATCGCCGCGGCCCTAAACCAAAAATTTTTGGGGCACGGGGGTCACCCTTGGCGATTTGCCGAGGGGGTTTTCATCCACCAAGACCTTACACCCATAGGTCGCTTCGAGATTTTGAAATGTCAGAACCTCATGGGGCAGCCCGAGGCTGGCAATTTCGCCGCTCCTCAGCAGCAGGAGCCTGTCGCCGTACATCGCGGCAAGATTGACGTCGTGCGACACCATGACCACCGTGACCTCCTTTTCGATTTTCAATTTCTCCATCAGATCCATTACCCTTATCTGATGGGAAATATCGAGTGAAGCGGTGGGTTCGTCCAGCAAGATGATTTCCGGTTCCTGGCAGAGCGCCCTGGCAATGAAAACGCGCTGCTGCTCTCCGCCGCTGAGTTGATCCAGCTTTCGATCGGCCAGGTGGGTCACCTCGGTTATCGCCATCGCCTGCCGCGTGGTTTCGATGTCTCTGTCTTGCGGAATGCCCAATACATTTTGGTGAGGGGCGCGTCCCATCAGAACGGCTTCTTCCACGGTAAACGGAAATCCGACCTCGAGTCGCTGAGGAACATAGGCGATTCTTCGCGCCAGAGACTTGTATGAAAAGTTCCGGATATCTCGTTCGAAGATCCGGATCCGATCGGTTCCGGTTTTCAAAACCCCGGCCATGAGTTTCATCAGGGTCGTTTTTCCCGAACCATTCGGGCCGATGATGATGAAAAAGTCGCCGCCGGTAATCGAAAAAGAAAGGTTTTTCAAAACCGTATGGGTTCCGAAGGCGTGACTCAGTTTGTCGATTGCAAAAGCCGTCTTCATCGTCTCGATTTTTTCAGAAGAAAAATGAACACGGGCGCTCCAATCAGGGCCGTGATAACGCCGGCCGGCATTTCACCTTGTTGCGGCAGTGTGCGGGCCAGCAGGTCACAGACGACCAGGTAGGCGCCGCCTCCCAGGATACAGGCCGGCACCAATACGCGATGATCGGGTCCCCAGATCAGCCGCAGCAAATGCGGCATGACCAGCCCGACGAATCCCAGAAGGCCGCTGTAGCTGACGGTCGCGCTCACCATCAACGATGTGAGAACCAAAAGGATAACCGTCACCGTCTTGACAGGCAGCCCCATCGTCTGCGCCGTTTCTTTGCCGACCAGGAGAAGATTCATGGCGTGTGAAAAGAAAAATATCACCAGGAAGCATGGTATGAGGATGAGGGCCAGTATTCCCGTCGTCAACGTGTCAGCCGAAGAAAGGTCGCCCATCAGCCAGAAAATGATGTTCTGCAAACGCGCGTCCTGGGTCAGCGACACCAGGAACATGATCACGGCCGAGCAAAAGGCGTTCACCATGACCCCGGAGAGCAGCAGCGCGTCTTTCTTCAGTATCGTTTTCCCGGAGGACATGACGAGGATCAGAACGAGGGTCGCGAGGCTTCCTATAAAAGCACAGAAGGTGACACCGGGAAACCGGGACAATCCCAACATGATGCCGATGATGGCGCCGATGGCAGATCCGCCCGATATCCCCAAAATGTAGGGTTCCGCCAAAGGGTTTCGGAGAAGCGCCTGGAAGACCAGTCCACCCAGGGAAAGCGTTGCGCCCACCAGGACCGCCAGCAGGATCCTCGGAAAGCGGAGATGCCAGATTATTGTTTCCAATGTGGTGTTCGCATCTCCCTTACCGAAAATAATGGCAAGGGAAGCCCCCATACTCTCACTGGACGACCCGCTGGAAAGAGCGATGAGCAACGCCGCCGCCAGAAATCCGGAAAGCAACAATATCACCAGCAATAGACGTTTGATCACGGATGTTGGGGCCGTCATCACTGAGAGTTCCCGAAAATTTCCGGATGGATAAGCTGCACGAGCAATTCGAGAGCCTCCACGAGGCGTGGAGTGGGACGATCAAATAAATCCGAATCGACGATGTCGATGCGCTGATTTTGGACCGCCGGTATCTTTGGCCAGCTTTGCCATTCCGCCTTGATTTGTTCGAACGCGGCCCCTCTCGTCATCGAACTGATGATGATCACTTCGGGAGCCAGCGAGAGAACCTGTTCGCGGTTGAACCGCGGATAGGCTGTGCTGCCGGCGGCGATGTTCTGTCCGCCGGCCAAGACGATGAGCTCGTTGATAAAGGTATCCGTTCCGATAGATACGATCGGCGAAATACCGATTTGAAAAAATACACGCGGGCGATGAGCGGTTTTTGCCACCTGGTTTTTGACCCGTTGAACCCGGGCGTGCATCTGCTCAGCCAAATCGCGGGCTTTCTCTTCGGCATTCAACAGACCGCCGATCTCGATCACCGCTTGAGCGACGGTCTCAATATTGCGCGGATTCACGGCGTAGACCGGAATGTTCAACTCGGTCAGTCTGTCGGCCGCCGCCTTGGGGTTGCCATCCTTGATGGCGATGCAGAGATCCGGATTAAGCGCGACGATGCGTTCCAGATCTAGACGGATATAAGTTCCCACTTTAGGAAGGGTCAACGCTGCAGGCGGGTAATTGCTGTAGGCCGTCACCCCTTTCAAGCGATCCTCCTGACCCAGCGCGAAGATTATTTCGGTAATGCTGGGGGCAAGCGACACAACCCTTTTGGGGGTGCCGGGTACCGTCATCCTGCGACGCATCTGATCGACAACCGTTTTCGCGTCGACTTGAAGATAGAGAAGAAAAGTGACCCCGGCAACCACAAGCCAAAATGTTATTGTTTTCAAGAGTCGCGTTCTCATTGGGTTTCCGGAACACAGGTATTTTTTAAAAAGAATAGCGCGGAAAAATAAAAAATCCCGGACCGAAATTGAATCGATCCGGGATTCAGTGATTTACCTGAATAACGTCAAACAATTCTCGGTCCACGGAGATTGATTCGATCGCTCAGGCAGGTTTTCTGACTTCCCTTCCTTCCCAGCAGCCTTCCCATACCGGAGATTGAGCACAGTGGCATTGCGAGGCCGAGAAAGTTCCCTTCACATACTTACAGTGAAAAGGGGAGGGTCACAGCAGCGGGCCCGTCCTCGATTCTCACGAGGTTCCCTATCAAGCCCGGTGTTTATGCCATATCAAAGTCGATATCGGGTCTTGACGCCTTGACGACCACCAGCCGTAAACACCATGGCACCTGAACTGTGGGATACCCATAGAACGATTAAAACTGAAAATCAAGCAAGATCTGAAAATTGTTTTTTTAACA
>JBDNAO010000326.1:0-7859 GCA_039768375.1 Desulfobacterales bacterium
CGGCATCGTAGCCGACGATGACGGGAGGGGGTGAGGTCATAGATCACATGTTTTCGTGCGAAAATAGACTGGGTCCCACTAAGCGGATAACCCGGAACCAGCAAATAGAAACTTGAAACTTGAAACTCGCAAATAGGAATTCGAAACCAATCCGAAATTGACAATTGAAACCCAGAACCTTTGAACCCTGAACCATCACCAGGGAATAAACTGGTAGAGCTTGGCAAACATCTCGTAGACCTCGATCCAGTTTTGCAGGTCTCTGGTCGTACGGATGTGGGCGCGCTTGTTCACCATCACCCAGCTCATGTGCGCGGCACCGTCCTTGCAAGTCGAGCAGTCCCTGGTTTCCGAGGTGCAGCAGCGATGCATGGTCTTCAGATCCGAGGCCCAGCGAATGAATTCGATCAGGCGTTTCGGCTGCGGGTGCCGGTGGTCCAGCGGCAGAGTCACCGACGGACACTGGTCCCAACCGAAGCGCCGACCCAGCATTTTGCCGGTCGTGATGATTTCGTGATAGTATTTCGAAGAAATAACGGCCGACGGATAGGCATCCAGCATCGCGTCCATTTCCGTGCGGATGTCCGCGAGCTGTTGCGGGGTCCACGAAAACCCGTCGATGCCTTCATCGTTGGAAAGCAGCTGCATGTGGACCTTCAACCCGGCTTCGTTGATTTTGCGGATGATTCTTTCCGTCTTTCCGATCTGGTTCGGGGTGATGGTGTAAAGATAGTAGACAAATGGATCGCCGGCGTAATTTTTGCTCGATATACGGAAGGTGTCTTTTCCGCGCAGGGTCTTTTCGTCTTGCTCATCGCCCCACAGCGAGATCCCGATCATCATGTCTGGAAACCGGTCGCGCGGCACCTTGATCAAGCCGTTGGTGGCGCAGAAAGTGGGCAGTCGCTTGTAGAACGCTTCGACGCGGTCCAGGCACAGCGTGGGTTCCCCGCCAATCAGAATAGCAAGGTTCACGCCGCGCTCTTTTTCCTGATCGATAAACGCTTCCCACTTTTTGGTATCCGTTTCCTCAGGCGCCGCTTTGTGTTCGTCCGAGGAGAAGAAAAAGCAGCCTTTGCAACGCAGATTGCACCGATTGGTGACGTCGTAGATCGAGCTGCGGATGTTGAGCTTGGAAATCCGTTTGTAGCGTGCATACCATTCGGAATCCAGCAAGGAGCTGACGGTCTTCATATAAGGTCTCCCTGATAACCTGCCGATAGCGGGTCACGATTCATTCCCTCGGTTTCCGTGATCAGAAAAGTCGATGGCCGGGCGGAGCGGACAGAACATCGGCAAGATTGGCGCCCCTTTCATACCCCATGACCCATACGGCAAGATACGTTTCCACGTAATCGAGCCAGGCCTTGAAAGTGTCGGGATCCGTCGCGTGTCGAAACAGCCGGGCCGTGACCACGGCGCTGCCGGCGGCATAATGCCGGCAATCTTTGCAATCGGTGTCCGGAACACAGCAGGCCGCACTTCGATTCCACGTGAGGTCCGTCCGATACTGCCGGAATGACCGCCCGAGTCCGATCGCGGTGGAGGGATTCATACGGGGGTATGGGCAGCTGAATAGGTCATGCAGTCCGGACGAGTGGGTGTGGACGACGGCGTTGTAGCGGGAAAAAAGGACCGTGTCTGGATACCTTTCCAACAGGTCGATCATGGTGTTTCGGCATTTATCGAGTGAAGCCGCCGTGTGGCGCAGATTTCCGTTAAAGCCCACCGGCGCCGAAAACATGTTGAAAGTCAGCCGGCATCCGGCGGCGGCCAGTCGATCCGCAACCGGTCGAGCCTGATCGATATTCTCGCGCGTAAACGTGTAGACGAAAACGGCCCGGGGATCATTGCCGTAATTGTCGAGCTGCCGCCGCAGCATGTTTTTGGCCTTGCGAATCCTCAGGCTGATCTCATCCGACCCCCACACGGAAATGTGAATCCGATATCGAATCGATGATGGGATCGCTTTCAGCCCGTTGGTGGCAATGGCCCCGAGCGGCATTTCCTGGTAGCAGACCTCGCAGAGTTCGGGGACCAGAGCGGGTTCGGCACCGGCCAGCACGACATAGGTGATCCCCCGCTTCTTTTCCGCCTGCAGCAGTCGGCGCCACGCCTCGGGATCACTTTTTTCGGGGGCAAACTGTTTGTCCCCCGCGTAATAATAACACCCGTCGCAGCGAATATTGCAGCGGTTGGTCATGTCATAGGTCGATTCCCGCAAAAAGAACCATGTCCTCACCTTCTGCCAGCGTTCTCTGATCAGGGCGTCGGCCAGAATATCGGAAAACGTCCATTCCGCCGCAGGTACCGGTGTCTCACCGGCGTCTGTTATTTTGTATACAATCGCCAAGGGCCTAAGCAGCGGCTCCTTCGGACGCCTTTTCGTCTAATTTCCATTCGATATACTCGGCAATTAACTGAACATTGGTCAGTTTCGGATAGTCGTCTTCATCGATTCGGATGGCATATTCATCGCGGATCACCAACGCGACGGTGGCCAGGTCCATACTGTCGATGCCGACCTCGTCCACGAGGTCGATCTGAGGATCGAATGTTTCAGGCGTCACATCTTCGAGTTTCAGCTCCTGAATCATGATTTCGGCCACCCGGAAAATGATGTTGTCAATGCTGTTCATTCGTGTGCACTCCTTGCTCTTAAATATTGGGTAGTGTTCGCGGCTCCTGTAGACCTTCCCGCTCTTTAAGCGTCATGCTGCCGCTGCAGGCGATGTCGCGGTCGACGACGATCCGAAAAGTGAAGACACCTTCTTTGTCCGCTTTTGGCGCGATCGTTATTTTCAGGCAATCCTGCGGTCTGATGATCTTTTTGAACTTGACTCGGCTGAATCCGGCAGGGCTGAAGAGTCGTTTCCGCGCCCCGCACACCGTGTCGTAGACAATCCCGAGTTGGGCGATCCCCGGCAGAATCGGCTCGCCGGGGAAATGGCCGGAAAACCATTGCGAAACCGGCGGCACCCGAACCTCGGTCGAAATTTCACCCGCTTCGGAGATGTCGATACGATTCAACTCATGCCACATGAAATATTCCTTTATAACCGAATTTAATAAAAAAATCAACCACTAACCCGCGCTATGCGCCATTCATCGAATGCGGTGCTCCCAAAGGGGGCCGGAATACCCGCGCGCATGCATTTTGGAAATAACACCGGCGGTTTGTTCCCCGCCGTCTCCGATAATCCAGTTCAGTCGTCCGGCGGCACGCTCCCGCACCCGGGCCAGGATCTCGCGGCCGCCGATCTCGGGCGACCGGTAGAAGAGCGGTTCCAGAAGATTGCCGGATGCCTCTATCTGCCCGTCTTGACAAGCGATCTCGTAAAGATCGGTTTGGGGATAAATGCGCATACCGCAGAAAAAGAAGAGGACGCACTTGTCGAGTCTCTCGATTCGCTCCAGAGTTTCAACCATGGTCGTGGGGGTCTCGCCCGGTCCGCCCAGCAGAAAGTAGTGGGCGACATAAATACCGGCCGCCACGGCGGCGGCGTGAGCTTCGAACACCTGGCCGACACGAAATGGTTTGCGGTAGGCCTTCAGTACCACATCGGAAAGGGATTCCGTGCCGAATTCGACATGAGTCAACCCGGCGTCGGCCAGAATCCGGTAATAATCGCCGACCGGAGAGACGGGTGCGAAAAAAGCACCCCAAGGGATGGATACCCCGGCCTTTTTAAAGGCCTGCGCCACGGCCAGACTGTGCTCCACACTGGCGTTGAAGGCCGAGTCGGACACGAAAAAATAGCGGGCCCCCGCCTCCTGCAGCCGGCGCGCCGTATCGGCGACCTCTTGCGGATCGAAAAGCCGCATCACATGCCCCTCGATCTGTGGATAGGTGCAGTAGATGCAGTTGAAGCTGCACCCGCGCTTGGTTTGGAGGTTCAGCATGCCGCCATTCTCAAGATAGTAGCCCAGATGCGGCAGTTGCGGGTCGAACTTCCTGACGATACCGTTTGGCCATGGGGTTGGAAATACCACCGGGGAGTACTGCGTCACAACGCCGGGAATCGACGCGGCATCCCGGTGGCCCTCTAAGGCCTCCAGCAGCAGGACCAACCGTTCGCCCTCGCCGATAATTCCATATTCGGCCCCCAGCGCGCGCATTGTCTCGCCCGGAAAGATCGTAAATCCGCTGCCGCCGAGGATAATCGCCGCGGAGGAGCGGGCGCGCATGTGAGCGGTCAACTCTTTGTATCCTGCAAAAAAACCCTTCGGATTAGAGGCATCGGAGGTATCGACGTTGCGGATGGACATACCGATGACATCGGGTGTAAACGCGTCGATGACTGTAAAGAGAACATTCTCTTCATCTTCGGCATTCAGATCGAGGATCCGAACCTGATGATGGTCTGCAATCGCACCGGCGACATAATCGAGTCCGAGCGGATACACCGGATAAGGTTGGGTCAAGGTATTGGCGGAGACCAGCAGAACCTTCATCGTCGCAGGACCTCGACGGCCGTCACATGATTACCGAACCCCATAACCAGGGTACCCTTGTCGGCCAAGCGGGTGGAACGGCCGTTGCAAAGCGGAGCGGGGATCGTGCCGGTCTGCGTGAAGGTGACCGCCATGAACAGTGCCACAGCCGACGCGGAGGCGAATTCCCCGATAAGTTTTCGATAGTCGATCACCGGCAGCGTGATACCGGAGCTGGCCCGGAAGGCTTCCAGTTGAGCAACACCGGTTTGTCGCTGAGCCGCCGGGATTCCGGCCAGCAATGCGCCGAAGCGAGCCCTGATCCGCTCCGGGCCGCCCAGGCTGTTCACCAATGTGGCCGTAAAATCGGCATCCTTGGCCGCCCTGGCGTAAAACGCCGGAAAAACGGTCACTCCGGCCGCCGTCGAATCCGGGTTCAACAGCAGCGCCGCACCACCGGCCGAGGGAATCTCGTCCGCCCGAACGGACGGGTCAAATAGAGCCGACAGCGGTTCGTGGTATTCGTCGGCGCCGACGACAAGGGTCGTCCGGCCCTCCTCCCGGCCGAGATATCCGGCGGCGATGAGCGCCTGTTCGAATGACGCATCTCCGCCGGTTGTGGTCACGTTGGCACCGGTTGTCCCGAACATCATCGCCACCTGACCGGCCGGCGCGTTGTGCACCGAACCGATAAAATCGGTCGGACTGGGAAACCTTTCCCCGGTTTCATAAAGGCCTTTGAGAAATGCATGTGTCTCGGACAGCGTTCCCCAGCCGGTGCCGAAAAAGATGGTCGCCGGCAGATCCTTTGTCCCCGAACGAGTCCGGGCGTCTTCAGCCAGCGCCATCACCATCCGGGGCAGGCATTTGAGCCGTCTGACCCGATGTGCCGGCAGAATGGCGGATATGTCATCTAACCTGAGAACGCCCTTGCACGATTCGCCGGCATTCAGGCGTGTCATAGTCCGGTCGGTGGTTCCCGCACCGGTCATACACGCGCTAGAGGTCACCAGCATCGGGCGGGGGACATCCGCATCCGCCCGTTGCCGTTCCGCCGCCGGAGCACCAATCACGACGGCGGCATTGTTACCTCCGAAGCCGAATGAATTCACCAGCACCGTGCCGAGGCCTGCCTGAAGGGGCCTGGTCACGGGATTCAGTCTCAGTTCCGGGTCCGGGTGGCAAGTGCCGGTGTTGGCGGGTATCAGTTGGGCATCGATACAGATCGCGACCGTCACCGCCCCCAAGGCGCCGGCTGCGGCCAGCGGATGACCGGCAGCACCCTTGAAAGATGACACCGGCGGCGGACGATCCCCAAATAACCGCTTGACGGCCCTTGCCTCGGCCAAATCGTTATCCGGCGTACCGGTACCGTGAAGATTGATGTAGTCGACGTCGGCCGCAGTCAGTCCAGCGTCATCGATCGCCGACACCATCGCCGCGTAAGCGCCGCGCCCTTCGGGGTGTGGAGCGGTCGGGTGGTAAGCATCACAGGACAGGCCGGCACCGAGGAATTCGGCAACCGCATTGTGGGAATCGTCGGCTACCAGCATCAGCATGGCCGCCCCCTCACCCACGGACATGCCGCGCCTGTCCTTGTCAAAAGGCCGAGCGCCAAACGGGTCGATAAGCTTGAGGGCGTTAAATCCATAATAGGTCAGACGGCACAGAGAGTCGACCCCACCTGCGAGAACCCGGCGGGCCTTTCCGGTCCTCAACATTGCCAGAGCAAGTTTGAGTGCGACCGCCCCCGACGAGCAAGCAGTGGACACGGTCAAAACGGCACCTTTGCATCCGACCCGATCGGCAATGTCTTCGGCTACCGAACCGGCGGCATGCCAACGGTACGCGGCTGGGTCAACGACCCCCTCTTTCAGGAGATCCTCGGTGGTCCGCATCCCGCCGGTTGTGGTGCCCACCACCACCGCATCGGGTGCCACGCGGCAGCTTGCCATTGCCTGGTCGGCGGCCAAGCGCGCCAGCTGGTGGGTTCGGGGAATGGGCTGCCTATCGAGAGAAATCCGGACCTGGCCGACCGGCAGAGGCGTGTTATCTGGTGTCTCAAAGAGACTCAGGGGCCCGAGATGGCTCCGTCCGGCGGCAAGGGCCGCACGAGTTTCGGCAACACCGGAGCCAAGGGGACTGACAGCTCCCATACCGATTATGAAGATCCGCACACCGGTCATTTAAGCGGGCCGGGAGTGTTGTCGGCGATGTAGGTTGCCATGGCGGCCAGGTTTGCAAAGACCTTTTCACCCAGTTCGCGATTTTCGATTCGGACGCCGTAGTCTTTTTCAATCATGATGACCATTTCCAGCACGTCGATCGAGTCGAGTTCCAGTTTGCCGCCGATAAGCGGGCCGTCCGCATCGATATCCTCCGGCTGAATGTTTGTCAGATCGAGCAAGTCGACAATTTTGACTTTTAGTTCACTGATCAGTTGTTCCATAAGGCTGGCGTGCATCAAAGATTTCCCAGAAGGGTTCTTCATCGGTTTCCCATCCAGATTTCACTACGATTCGCAAAGTTTTTAAATTCAGGTAATGGCACGGAGGCGATCGCGGGTGTACCGTGCAGGCGATTGAGCCGATCGACGCCGGAATTGCGGAAAAGGGTCATTTATGGTTGGAATACACCTGAGTCGAGTCGCTCCTCGATGATCACCCATTGGACGAGCGGCTCATTCTTTACAGCACTGCCAAATTAATGTATCCTTTTGCCTTGTTTGACGTCGAACTGGCGGAGAAAAGCTGGTTATGGACGGAAACGCATCGACAAACCGTGTGTGTACTAATAATATTGAATAATCGCCTTTGTTTCAATCTTTTTTTCTCTGCGAATTCGAGCCCCCGATGAAGTCGATTGATTTGAACCCCGAAAACATCCTGCCCCATCGTGATCGAATGCTGCTGGTCGACAGCATCATCGAGGTCGACGACAACGGTGCCGCAACCCGGTCGGTGGTTACGGAAAAATGGCCGTTTTTCGACGGCCAACACGTGAGGGCCATCGTACTGATCGAGCTGGTGGCTCAAACAGCCGGGATTCACAACGGATGGATACGGGAAAAAAAATACGGTCCGACAGTCGATAAAAAAGGATGGATTGTCGGCATTCGGCAGGCGCGTCTGGCAGTAGACGCTATCCCGCTCAACACCAGCTTGATCGCGCGGACGGAAAACCGTATGGTGTTCGACGGTTTCCGCGACATTTACGGATCCGTTGAGTGGAATTCAAACATCATTGCCGAAATAATGCTGCAGCTGCTGCGCTCCGGCTCACCGACAGATGCTTCGGTATAAGACCGGGACGGCGTCGAGAGCGTCTCCGGGGTCCGGACGCGCCGTCAAATTTGCTTGAGTTGGATGAATTAGAGAGCGCCCATCCGCGATCTTTAAAAGACTCTGTTGAGTGTCCAATTCATA
>JBDNAO010000327.1:0-6315 GCA_039768375.1 Desulfobacterales bacterium
GCTGAGCGACGCTGGTTTTTTATGTATGTATTCAGATATGAAGATAACGGTAACTTTCGCACCGCGGTAATCCATATGAACATTACCGGTCGAAAGCTTGACGAGGAAAAGCTGCAAAATTCTCATGACACACTTTAACTAAGGGTGGAAGAACGTACCGCCGATTTCGTAATGACAACAGAGCAATTGAAGCGGGAAATAAGAAACCAAAAAAAGAGGGAGCAGGAGTCCAGAAAGGCACAAACACAAATTTTTCAAGCACAAAAGCCGGAAACTTTTGGGGAACTAATAGCTGGTTTTGCCAATGGAATTAACAATCCGACCAACTTTACTACCCTTAACTAAAAATTGAAAAAATAGAGATGACAGGTATATAGCGATACCTGCTCCCGCACCTATTACCTTGCGAAATTTCGTGATATAGCCAGACGGGATCGTTATATTTGGCATGATTTCATGGGATTGCGCCTGTGGCAAGTTGTACGAAACCGTTTCGCGGTAGCTTTCCCATCCCAAGTTTTTAGCCTGTAACGGCTGCCCTCCTTATTAGTCGTTTTTTTTACCCTGATCATGTAAGGATACCTCCAGGATTTTTTTAATCCCAAAGCTAGGGATTCTTGGTCGATCGTTATCTCGATTGACAAGCGGTCCTGAAATAGTTTAGACGGGGCCGATCCGGATAGACGTCTTTAAGACAAGAAACGCCAGGCCAAAAGATAAGAAAGGATCGAAAAACATGAAAAAAGACAGTTCCTCGATTGCAAACGTCCTACTTGTGGCGACTACGCTGACCGCCGTTTACCTGTTGTTCGTTCTGGTATTTCGTGCTCCCGGTGTTCAGGTGGCGAGCACCGAGCAGGCCCCCACCATAGCTTCGGTGAGTAAAAAAGTCGGTGGCCAGGCGACCGAAGCGCATCCGGCTGCAGTCGGTAAAACAGCCGAAAAGCACATCCAAAAACCCAATCCCGATGAAGTGCTGCAAATGTTAAAGGAGGGAAACGAACGCTTTTACACCGGCAAGGCGGTCCATCCCCACACCGATGCGGCCCGCCTTGCTTTGGCAGGTAAGGAAAACCAGGGGAAGTACGCCTTCGCAACGGTGATATCTTGCTCGGACTCGCGGGTGCCGGTCGAACTGATCTTTGACGCCGGGGTCATGGACATGTTCGTCATTCGGGTCGCGGGCAACGTGGTCGATACCGACGAAGCCGGAACCATCGAATACGGTTTGGCCCACGTTGATTGCCCGGTGCTCGTCGTGCTGGGTCACACGCAATGCGGGGCCGTAACGGCGGTCACAAAGGGGCTGCAAGGTAAGGGGCATGCGCTGGAGATCAATATACCCCCCTTGGTGGACAACATTATTCCGGCCGTCAAACGTGCCATGAAGAATCAAAAAAACGTCTCTGGAGATGCGATCATCCCCTATGCCATCGAAGAGAACGTGTGGCAAGGTGTCGAAGACCTGTTTATGATGAGTCCGACGGCTCGTAAGCGTGTGAAAGAAGGCCAGGTCAAGGTCGTGGGTGCTCTTTATGACGTCGGGACCGGGAAAGTCGATTGGCTTGGCACGGAAAAGGTCGATGAGATCTTAAAGCGGGTGGAGGCGTCACCGGACAAAGAAACAAAGGAATTTGCGGCCGAGTGAGCTGTTTGAGCCCGCGAGGAGATGATGAAGGGGCCTTGAGCGTTTACCCCATAGTCGTATAAACAACATGGCAAAGTATAGCTAATATACCGTAATTATAATCAATATTATAGCAAAACCACTAATTTTGGAATATCCCCACCGGTGAATTCGAAGGATGGGATCAATTTTGCCATGTTGTTTACCCTTGCGGGAAAGCCGGAGGACTTCAGATCCTGTCCCGCCGTCAGCGGAATCAAGGGATTGCGGTAGGAAATTACAGCTTCACCCTTGACGCCTGGACTCTGAAGCCCTCCGGCCTTTGCAACGTTGGGGTTTAGTTCGAAAATAGAATGTAATACGGTAAGAAGGTGGGCGCCTCCGCCCGGATAAGCGATTGCGAAAGGCGGCTGAAACTCGCCGCCAACGGGTTCTAAACCCGGACCTTTCCCGTCTTTAAATAAGGGAGTCGGGTTTGTCCCCGATGGTGTTTCTTTCATGCGGTACCGGCATTGGGTCCGGTCCAAGACCCCGTAGACGGCTCAAACAGTCAGCCGCTGTTCTCAACCGCTCATCCAGGCTCCGGCGCATCATTTTCATGCACCGTGGCGGCCTGCAGGGCCATGAGTGTATAACACGAAAAATTGGTAGGCGTCTCCGCTCGGATGAACGATATCGATAGACGGCAGAAACTCGCCGCCAATGGGGTCAACACACGGGCCAGGCTCGCAATCAAAAACGGGAATTATAGGAAGTCTATTTTTTCACTCGCCGATTTCACGACAAAAATGCGTTCGTTGTTACTTTTCTTTTCAGCGGGCGTTATATAAAAACCCTGGCGGTCGGGCGAGTATCCGGTGGTGTAACCGATGATCATTTCGCCGTCAGAAAATTTTACGCTTATCTTTCGGCCGGCGCCGCTGATGTCGTCTTCATAGGATTCGACGTGATCTTTGTTTCCGGTGAAATCTCTGACAAAAAAAATGGCTTTTAATTGGTCCACGTCGACGGTCTGAATATCTCCATCCTCGGTTTCCAGGTGAAACTGGTTTTTGTTGGGTAGAAAATCACTGGTGTTTCCTTTAAGAATCGATCCGTTTTTGAACCTGGCCACCACCTTGTTTTTTCCCATTGCATCCCCCTCGTTTTGTTTCAGCACGTTAGCATTTATTCTACCATATAATGCACTCAATTCATATCATTAGATATGTTGACTAACGATGGGTATAGAGGTCCACGGATCTGTTTTTACTATATTACCGTCCATTTTGAGGCACCTATCCGATTCGACTATATTGAGGATAACAACAAAGAATGCTAATATAGACATGTCGTAATATTATGCGATTCACTTTGCAGGAGGAGCAATGGGAAAATACATCGGTTATGCGGCGTGCGTTCTTGTCGCTTTATTCTTTCTCGAATGGTTTCAAATAATCGATATACCGTTTGTGGACCTTCCTGATTATACAAGCGGCAAAAAAGAACTTATCGAAAAGTCGGGAGATTCTTTAGAACAGCGATTCGGAGATTAGCAATCGGGTAAGCACCGCGGTCCGGCGGCCGACGCAGTGGAAGTGACACGGTTTGGTCAATTCACGGCCACGGCTGGTTGATGGTAATGGTAGGTTCCATCCGTTAACGTGAGTTTTATTTGCTGGGCCAGCTTTTCCAGATATTTTTTGTGGTCTAAGCCGCCGTGCTGCCTTCCACCTGTACCGTGTGGTCCGCCAGATCATGTACCCACAGGGTATCGGAGTATATCAGGCGACTATTTTCGCGGTTGTAGAGAACGATGCCGTCGGCGACATGCCCCGATGTGTGAAAAACCTCGAAGCGATGGGGCCCGACGAGGATGACGACACCGTCTGCCAGTGTGCTCGCGGGCTAACGGCCCCGGCAAAAGATAATTCCACCTTTTGCTTGTCTTATGGCCCGTCTACTGCGTTACATCCACCAACACGTATCCCGATATGCGCAGGTGGATGTGCCTTGTAGACAAACCATAATCCGGCGCAATCGTGTGGAATTATTTCTTACCGCCACCACGTCGACCAGTCGTCACGGGCGTCGGTGAATATCTTGCCGATTTAATGGAGTGCAGAATTCGTCGTCAAGCGGACCTAACCCCAGCGGTCTACGGACGGCTCAGAACGGCATGGTGTCCTCGACGACAAAAGCGGAGCTGCGTACGGCGATGCTGCCTTTTTTAACCCAGATCCGCACCATCAACATTGTATCGCCATCCAGGCTGACGACATTCGGCAACTCCTCGATGTAAGAGATATTTTTTTTCATGAATTCACAGTAGATCGTATTGGAGCTGCAAGGGTCTGAAACCAGAATCACCCGGTGGTCGTCGTATGGATGCTTTTGCGGCGATCCGGTAAAGGCAACATGGGTTTTTCTCAATTCCTTTGGATTTTTCGGACGCTTGTAGGCCTGGATTTCAAATTTTTCGGCGGCCTTCAGAAAATTTGAAACGACCATGGTAATGCCTCCTCGATGATCGGGTTAGGGTCACGGTAAGAAATAATACCACACGATTGTGCCGGATTATGGCTTGTCTACAAGGCACATCCACCGGCGCATATCGAGATACGTGTTGGTGGATGTAACGCAGTAGACGAGCCATAAAACAAGCAAGATGTGGAATTATTTTTTGCCGAGGCCCTTATAATGGCCAACGGTCCCATGCACTCAACCGCCGATCAGGTTTCGCCTTCCGGGAGCAGATCCCGCAGGGCCTGCTCGTCGACGATACCGAGTTTGCGTGCCACTTTCGGTTTGAGAAGGGCGAATATGCCTCTCGCTTCGGCACACACGTCGTCTTCCGGGCCGTAGAGCAGCCCTTCCATTACGGCTTCCCTATCAGTTTTTATTTCGACGACCCTGCCGACGGCTCGGAGCGGCTGACCGATGAAAACCGGTTTCCTGAACTCGACCCTCATGGACTTGGTCAAAATGATCGTCTTGAGTAGGTGGATGGCGGCCCAGCTCATAATCTCATCCAGGATGGTCGATGTCACCCCGCCATGAACCAGCGTATTCCAACCGCGCAGGTGGTCGGGCACGGTCAGCCACGAGACCACCGAATCCTGATTGGCAAAAAACCTCATCTTCAGGCCCGCCGGATTGGCCGGGCCACACGCAAAACACATGTGGTTGTCCTGAATGGGCAACGGATAGAAGTCTGGCGGTGGTTTCATTGCGTGTGATGTTCCTTATGCGCGGCGGAATGGAGCCTGTCACCGCGGAGTGCCGTGAGGTGTGTCGATTCCTTCCGGCTTCTTGAACTGCATCAGATAATTCACGGCCGTACTGCCCCCCAGACCCATTCTCTTGAAAACCGGATTGTAGTTGAGACCGGTCAAGTCTTGATGAAGCAATCCCGCATTTGCGGCCCAGCGGTCGATTTCGGCCGGTTTGACAAATCGGCGGTGGGTATGGGTTCCTCTTTTGACAATACCCAAAATGTATTCCGCCGCAATGATAGCCAGCAGAAATGATCTCAAAGTTCGGTTGAGGGTGCCGAAAAATACGGCTCCGCCGGGCTTCACCAGATTTCCGCAGGCCCGGACAACCGAGGGCGGATCGGGGACGTGCTCCAGCAATTCCATACAGGTGGCCACATCGTATGAACCGGGTGATAATTCCGCCAGTTCTTCGGCGGTCGCGCGGCGATAGGTGATCTTTAAGCCGGAGGCTTCAGCATGCGACCTGGCAACGGCCAGGGGGGCATCACCGGCATCGATTCCGGTGACCCTGGCACCGTGTTGGGCCATTGCCTCCGCGAGAATTCCGCCGCCGCAGCCCACGTCGATTACCCGCTTGCCGGCCAGAGTCGCCCGTTCGGCGATGTATGCCAGCCGCAGCGGGTTGATGTCGTGCAGGCCCTTGAATTCTCCCTTATTGTTCCACCAGGAAGCGGTTTGCTCCTCGAATTTGCGAATTTCGTCGCGGTCTATGTTGGGTATGAGGACCATAAAAGGTTTAACGCGGAACCGTCTTCCGGGACGCTCCAACAGACACGGCTCTCGGAATTTTCGTTTCCGGAAGTCTCACGAGACCCCAGAGCTGTGAAAGGAGCATGCCGACCAGCATCAAGCTGCACCCCAGAAATCCCCGGGTTGTCAGGCGCTCTCCCAGAACGATCCAGCCGCCGATGGCGGCAAAAACGGCTTCCAGGCTCAGCAGTATGGACGCATGGGCCGGATGGGCGTTACGCTGCGCCACCACCTGCAGCGTATAGGCCACTCCCACCGACAGGACGCCGCCGTACAGGATCGGCACAGTCGCCTGGGCGACGCCGCGAAGAGTGGTGGTTTCAAACAGGGCCGCTGTCAGCAAACTGAAAAAAGAACAGGCCGCGAACTGGGCCAAGGCCAGTTTCAACGAATTCATACGGGGCGATAACCAGCCGATGAGCAGCACATGCCCGGCCCAGAAGAAGGCTCCAATCAGTTCGAGAAGGTCGCCGAAGGCAATGCTGAAACGATCGGTGACGCTCAGGAGATAGAGACCGACTGCCGCCAGCAGGACGCCGATCCACGTTCCGGCGTTCGGCCGTTGCCGGAAAAAAAGGCCCAGGATCGGAACGATGACAACATAGAGTCCGGTAATGAATCCGGCGTTTCCGGCAGTGGTATACACGAGGCCCACTTGCTGCAGAGAAGCGCCGGCAAACA
>JBDNAO010000328.1:0-6214 GCA_039768375.1 Desulfobacterales bacterium
GATGGGCCTGGAGTTCTTTGATCATCACCGATTTAGGAAGGGCATCGCTGTTCTCTATGGCCAGGTTCAATACCATCTGGTTGATGTTGTGGTTCTTGAGCACCTGCTCGAATTCGTGTATGTTTACCGATAGCAGCGTCGCATCGGTGTCGGGGCCGTAAAGCACAGCCGGTATGCGGCCGTTACGGCGAAGCACACGGGCCGGCCCGTTTCCGGTGGTCTTTCGGGTTGTCGCCGTTAATTGAATTTGTTCCAAATCTTGGGTTCCTCCTTATAATAACCGCGGCCTAAATGAACAGGGATGTAACCGAATCGCCGTTGTGACTGCGGATGATGGCTTCCCCGACCAACGCTGAAATGGTCAACACTTTGATTTTAGAACAGTTTGCCGCGTTGGGTTTGAGTGGGATCGTGTCCGTGACTGCCAGACTTTTCAGGCATGAGGCGTCGATGCGTTCGATCGCCGGTCCTGAGAGCACCGGATGGGCACAGCTGGCATGCACCTCTTTGGCACCGGCGTTCTTGACCGCGACAGCGGCCTCCGTCAACGTTCCGGCGGTATCGACCATGTCATCGAGAATCACGGCCACCTTGTTACGGACGTCGCCCACGACAGCCATCGCCTGAGCCTTGTTGGGTGCAGAGCGCCGCTTGTCGATAATGGCAAGATCGGCATCCAGGCGCTTGGCAAAGGCACGGGCGCGTTCGACCCCGCCGGCATCCGGTGAAATGATGACGAGATTGTCCTGGAAATTCGATTTGATATATTCGATCAGGACCGGCGCCGCGAAGAGATTGTCCACCGGAATGTTGAAAAAACCCTGGATTTGCCCGGCATGCAAGTCAAGCGTGATGACTCTTTTCGTGCCGGCGACTGTCAGCAGATCCGCCACCAGTTTGGCACTGATCGGTACCCGCGGAGCGACTTTCTTATCCTGGCGGGAATACCCGTAATACGGCAAAACGGCCGTGATCCTTTTGGCAGAAGAACGGTTGCAAGCGTCGATCATCAGCAGCAATTCAACGAGGTTATCGTTGACCGGCGCGCAGGTGGACTGAATGATAAAAACGTCTTTTTGCCGGATGTTTTCATCGATTTCTATCTGTATCTCGCCGTCGCTGAAAGTCTTGACCTTGGCGCCGCCAAGCGGCTGGTCGAGATATTGGCAGATCTTCTGTGAAAGGTCGGGATTTGAATTTCCGCTGAATATGACCAAATCTTTCATTACCGCTACCGTTTGTTTGTGCTTAAGTATTCCAGCTGAAAGACTCGCCGACACGGTACCGTGCAAAGAGGCACATCCGCATCGTCAGCCGGACGAAAGGCTTATGGCTGGGGCGGGAGGATTCGAACCTCCGAATGCAGGAACCAAAGTCCTGTGTCTTACCGCTTGACGACGCCCCAAAAATTAAAAAAACGATGCCGCGGCTGGAATCGGAAGATCTCTCCGAAGGCTTCCGGTATCACCGTTACGGAGAACCGGCGTCCGCATCGACGATGAGCTGGGTAAGAAAAAACGACCCCTCGGTTATTCCTTCGAGGCTCTGCAACGCGCGGCGGGCCATCCCGTCGTCAGCGAAAAGCGCAAACACGGTCGAACCGCTGCCCGACATCGAGACGCCGAGCGCCCCGCGTCCGTCGAGGACTTCTTTGGCTGCCTTAACCTGCGGATACCGGTTGAGCGTCACAGTTTCAAGATCATTGCATAAATGCAACGCCGCATCAAATGGACGCTGTTTCAAAACGAAGTCTTTAAGGTTTTTTTTACACTTTGTCAATCCTAAATCCAGATTTTTATAAACCTCCGCAGTCGATACGCTGACACCGGGATAAAACAACAAAACCCTGTATGACGGCAGCTTGCGATACGGTTCCAGTCGCTCGCCAATGCCGGTCGCCAGGGCCGGCTGCCCGAAGATAAAAAACGGAACATCGGCACCGACTTCGCGTCCCATCCTCATCAGTTCCGCCAGCTGGAAAGGGTATCCCAGCAACCGATTCAGGCCTCGGAAGACCGCGGCCGCATCGCTGCTGCCGCCGCCCAATCCAGCACCCACCGGGATCTGCTTATCAATAGTGATCTTTACGCCGGTCAGAGGCGGGTGGCGGCGTTTTGTCAGATTTCGGAGAAATATTTCGGCGGCGCGGTGGGTGGTATTGGTCGTGTCGGCGGGAACAGCCGGGTCCGAGCAGGTGACCCGGATGCGCGAGCCGGCGGTGTCAAGCCGAATGCGGTCGGCGAGCCCCAGCGGGCACATCAAGGTGAACAGCTCGTGGTAACCGTCCGGTCGTTTACCGGTAACCTGCAGTAATAAATTTATCTTGGCCGGGGCGATGATTTGAATCATGTGACCCGTTTTCCCTCACCACACGCCCGGCAGGGTGCGCGTCAAAAATCACGGCGCTCTTCAGTCGGGGCTTTATCGGCACTTTATGCTTTTTCTCTGACGAAGGCGATCCGCAAATCATAGAGGATGTTCTTGAGCATATTTTCCTCTTCTTTCGTCAGGTTGCCGCGCGTTTTTTCCTCCAGCATGCTGAGGATATCGATGGTTTGTTTGGCCATGGGCAGGTTCTTCGACGGCCGGCCGGTCTCCGGGTCTTCTATGGCGCCGAGATGCATCAGGGCAGATGCATTCAACGAGAGGATAAACGTCGGAAAGTTGACCTCCGGCAACGGCATATCTTCGAACCGATCGGCGTCTGCCTCAGCTGCCGGTTCCGACCGGGGCGGGGTTTCGGTTTCATTCTTGTTGGCGCCGTCTTCAGGTTCTACTTCTTTTTCCTGTTTTTCGCCTTCTCCGCTGGAAAACATCCGGCGGTCTTTCACGCTGAATCCCTTTTCTTCGTCCGACATATCTGACCTCCTAGTTAATGTCCGACTGACCATCGTTTCTATAGGCTTTAGGTTACAGGTTTTCGACTGTGTCATATGTTATTTGCGATTTGGAATTTTTCACCTAAACTTAATAGTTTCCTCTTCGATCAAACGGGATGGTTGCGGCCAAAGGTAATACCGGAAAATAAGATGTCTTGGCTGTTCTTTCAACCTGGTGCCGAGAAAGATAGCGCCGCAAGAAATAAAAAAGCCTCGGGGCCGATCAGCGCTACTCGGCCCCGCCATGTCGGAATCGAACGAAAAAAAGACCGTCTATGAATAGAACGCCTGGCGCGATTCTCCCGGGCACCGGCGCTAATATGCTCGGCCCATCGGTCAGAACTCGAGCGGTGTCACCGTCCTGACCTGCGGCAAGGCCCGCAGTTCCGCCAGGACGTCATCCGGAATCAGCGTGTCCGTTCTGAGAAAGATAATGTTGTTTTCGCCGTCCTGGTCCTGGCCCACCTGCATGCGGCTGATGTTGATGTCGTGCCGGCCGAGGGTTATACCGATACTGCCGATCGCACCCGGTTTGTCCTCATTGTAGATCAAGGCCAGATGACCTTCCGGGACCAGTTCGAGCCCGAAGCTGTCGATCTGCACGATCCGCGGGTCGCGTTTGCCGTAAATCGTTCCGGCGACCGTCGTCGTCATATCGGTTGTGGACACCCGCACCGAGATCAGGTTGATGAAATGGTCCGATTCGGCACTGGTGCTCTCGATGACCTTTATTCCCATCTCCTTGGCAATCACCGGTGAATTGACGAAATTCACGGCGTCCCTGACCATAGGAGTCAACAACCCCCTGAGTATCGCCATGGAGACCGGCGACAGGTCGAGGCCATTGAAATCACCCTCGTAGATGATCTCCACCTTTTTGACCGGTCCTCTGGAAAGCTGCGCTTGGAGCAGGCCGATGCTATCGGCCAACGCAAGGTAGGGACCCAGTTTCTTTAGCAACTCACCGGTGATGGACGGAACATTGACCGCATTGATAATCGTACCGTCTTTCAGGTAGGCGATAATCTGCTCGGCGATGGCAACGGCGACATTCGTCTGGGCTTCCAGCGTCGACGCTCCCAGGTGCGGGGTACAAATAACCCGCTCATGGCAGAAGAGCCCGCAGGCGCCCGGCGGTTCTCTCTCGAAGACATCCAGAGCGGCACCGGCGACCTTGCCGGAAGCCAGGGCTTCGTCGAGCACTTCTTCGTCCAGGATTCCTCCGCGAGCGCAGTTGATGATCATCACCCCTTCCTTCATCTGGGCAAATGCCGCACGATCGATCAGTTTTTCGGTGCCCTTCACCTTGGGAACGTGCACGGTGATGTAGTCGGCTGTCCGGTAGAGTTCCTCCAGGCCGACGCTTTTATAGCCGGCCTTCTCGATCTGCTCAGGTGCAACGAAAGGATCATGGACCATCACGCGCATCTTGAGTCCGCGGGCGCGATCAGCAACGATCGATCCGATCTTTCCGAAACCGATGACGCCCAGCCATTTGTTGAAAACTTCCCGGCCTTGCAGGCGTTTCTTCTCCCACTGGCCAGCTTTGAGCGTGGCGGTGCCGACCGGAATGTTGCGGCTCAGAGACATGATCATGGCGATGGTGTGCTCGGCCGTCGTGATCACATTGCCGGTCGGGGTGTTCATGACGACCACGCCCCGTTTGGTGGCCGCCGGAATATCGACATTGTCCAACCCGATGCCGGCCCGGCCGACCACCTTTAATCTGGCCGCCGCCTCAAGTAGATCTTCGGTTACTTTGGTGGCGCTGCGGATCACCAAGGCATCGTATTGACCGATTATGGCCTTGATTTCTTCGGGAGACAGGCCTGATTTGACATCCACCTCTATTCCGCCTGCCTCCTGCATCGTTCGAACACCGATTTCCCCCAGATTGTCGCTGACCAATACCTTCATACCCAGTTCTCTCCAAGCTCAAATAATTGTTCAAACTCCGTATATAGTTGACCCCTATAGAGCTGTTTAACAGCTTATTTACAATTAAAACAATGACTTATTCTGTGCCATCTGTGACTCTGCAGTGAATTTTTGATTTATTTATCGACGAGCGCATTCCTGAATTGAACATATCCGTCCCTTACGGCCGCGTACGGTTCGATGGCGGCCTCTTTGATGGCTTCGTATTCTCCGAGGCGCAGGGACAAATCGTTGAACCGCCTGTAGCCTCCAACGGCCGCGGAGGCCCCGAAAGGTTCCAGGTAAGAAATCGGATTGACGAAGAGGTCGCCGCCAAAACCAATGGAATCCCGAAGAGTGGACGGTCCGAAGATAGGCCAGACGATGAAAAAACCGTTTCCGAGGCCGTAAACGCCCAGGGTCTGCCCCAGGTCCTCGTTACTGATCTCCAGATTGAAGACCACCTTACCCGCATCACCGAAACCGAGCACACCCATGGTTGAGTTGACGAAAAAGCGCGCGGTTTCCGTTGCGGCAGCTTTGAATTTACCCTGCAGGATGCAGTTCACCAGACGCACGGGGGTCAACAGGTTGCTGAAAAAATTAGCGACGCAGGTTCGAACATCTTCACGGAACACGACGTTATAGCCCTGCGCCACGGGCTTGAGCACCCAGAAGTAGAGCTTGTCGTTGAATTTAAAGACGGCGCGGTTAAGAGGCGCCAGGGGGTCGGAAATCCGGACCACTGCCAGTTGCGCTTGTTCCTCGGGAAAGTC
The DNA here is from genome assembly GCA_039768375.1 of Desulfobacterales bacterium. GTDB lineage: Bacteria > Desulfobacterota > Desulfobacteria > Desulfobacterales > SG8-13 > JARFQH01. Next base: position 5,573 of record JBDNAO010000328.1, read on the forward strand.
GAAATCATCATCAATCACCGACTCAGGCGCCTTTCCCTCCGGGACTTCCGCAGGCTGATCCGCTGACGGCCGGACCGATTGCGGCGCGTTCGCTGGACCGGAATAGTCATCTTCGGCGTGTGCAGCGGCGCTTGACATTAAAACAACAACCAACAAGAAACAAGCAGCTGCGAACATCACCTTCCGGATATTAGGGTTCACGAATAAATTAGGTCGCAATTTTGGGCGTCGAAGCGCCCGGCCGACAAGGCGCGAAAACGCAGGGATACCTGGATATTCCGAGTTTTCGCAACGCCGCCGGAAGGGATGCATCGGCGTCAAGAATGCGATGTTATTTTTGATTGAGCCCTTATCCGCTGGTTTCATTTTGATGCTTTTGCTCCTCGATTTTCCGCTTGAGCCGGTCGATGACCTGAGCGGCCGATTCTTTATCAAACAGGCTACGAAACTGGCTCTGATAGTTTTGTACCAGACTGACGCCTTCGACATATACGTCATAAATTTTCCATTTGCCGTCCTTTAGCCTCATACTGTAATCGACGGCAACATCACTGTTGCTCGCGGGGAGTTTGGTTCTGACCTTGGCCCTTTTTCCAGATTCGTCTAACATTTCATCGAGATATTCGATCTTCAGGCCTTTGA
>JBDNAO010000329.1:0-4166 GCA_039768375.1 Desulfobacterales bacterium
CAACCAGGTGGAAAATTCCATGCCGATCGTTTTCATCACCGGCCACGGCGATCTGCCGATGGGGGTGGATGCGATGAAAAAAGGCGCTGTGGACTTTCTACCCAAGCCGTTTGAGGATGAGCAGCTTCTGGCAGCCGTGGAGCTTGCCCTCGAAAAAAATAGACAGACCACGTCCGCATTTGAAGAATTACAGGGTTTCCGCGAGCGCCTTGAAGCGCTCTCGCCGCGTGAGTTCGAAATTTTTCGTCTCGTGATCGGCGGCTACCTCAACAAGCAGATTGCCTTTGCTTTAAACATCGCGGAGCAAACCGTAAAACATCATCGCGGCCGCGTTATGCGAAAACTTCAGGCCGACTCGCTGGCCGATCTGGTCCGCCAGGCTGAAAAAGCCGGTATAACGCCTGTTAAAATCCCGGAGTAAGCACATCGAGCCCATCCCGCATGCTTTTCTGAATTTAGCAACCTTAAATCCGCTCTAATCATCCGCTGCGCTTAACAGCTCCTAAGGTGAACACGCCGTTTCCAATTTATCCTGATAATACTTATCAATCTGTTTGCCGGTGTCTGATCTGATATGTCAACTGAGGGCGTAATGTCGCAATAGAACCAAAGTATATTAAACCAAAGTATTATAGACAGCCTATCCGCGACTGGTTACTTTGGTTCTACATTGTGGTATTTATTGATAGTTATAAATAAGATGCTCTGTGTCAATAAAGGAAATGTAAGCAATAGTAGCAAGATACGATGAGTAGGATTCTTGAGTGAATTTCTTGAAAAGGAGATAATGATGATTCTTGTTGTCGGTGCAAACGGAAGAATAGGAACAGCGGTGGTCCAAGCCCTCCTGGCCAAGGGCCAGCAGATCCGGGCGATGGTCCGTGACCCGCAGCGGTCGAAGATCACTGAGGGGCCGAATGTCGAGCTCGTCGTGGCCGATTTGGCGGAACCGGACACCTGGGAAGCTGCTACGAAGGGTGTTGAGAAGATATTTCTGCTTTCACCTGAGAGCGATCAGATGGCGGAGCTCCACGGGCGCTTTGCCGCTGCGGCCAAGCGCGCCGATGTGCGCCACCTGGTGCGGTTGTCAATGTTGCCGGCGAATCCAGACTCGCCGCTCGCCATCGGCAAGTGGCATGGGGAGGCAGACCGCAATGTGGCGAATTCGGGTCTCCCGTACACCATCCTCAGACCTGCCTATTTTATGCAGAACCTGATTGGCTCTGCCCGCAGCATCGTCTCGGAGGGTGTCTTTCGCGGCGCTATGGGTGATGGCAAGGTTGGGGTGATAGATATAAGGGATATCGCCGATGTTGCGGCCGCGGTCCTGACCAGCGACGGCCATGAGGGGAGAACATACATCCTCACCGGCCCTGAGGCATTCTCCATGGGGGAACTGGCTGCGAAGCTCTCCAGCGTCCTGGTCAAAGAGGTCCGGTATGTAAACGTGTCAGAGGCCGATGCCAAAACCGGCATGGTGGCCATGGGTATGCCCGATTGGATGGCTGACGGCTGGGCGAAAATTGCACTGATGGTCTCAACTGGTGCCGCCAGTAAGGTGACGAACCACGTGCAGGAGATTACGGGCCAGGCGCCACGGAGCTTCGACCAGTTTGCCAGTGACTATGCAGAGGCGTTCAATTGATGGATGCTGCAGAGGTAAGGATTCAAAACTGAAACATGTCGTCAGGTTTTGAGAAAGTCTCCTTAAATCGGGTCATATTACTGGATGCTTTCACCATTGCTGACCACATCTGCATCGCGAAAATTACTTGAAGGAGGAGGAGCATGAGCTCGACCGGCAAAAATTATTCCGCAGAGCATAAACGGCTCGCCGCATACCGTGAGCGCAAATCAAATTGGAAAAAATGGGGACCTTATCTCAGCGAAAGATCCTGGGGAACCGTGCGCGAGGACTACAGCGCCGATGGCAGTGCCTGGGAATACTTCCCGCACGATCACGCCCGCAGCCGGGCCTATCGCTGGGGCGAAGACGGCATCGCCGGGATTTCTGACCGCTATCAGCATATCTGCTTCGCTCTGGCGCTGTGGAACGGTAAAGACCCGATCCTGAAAGAGCGCATGTTCGGTCTGACCGGATCCGAAGGAAATCACGGTGAGGATGTTAAGGAATATTACTTTTATTTAGACAGCACCCCCACTCACAGCTTTATGAAAATGCTTTATAAGTACCCTCAGGCCGAGTACCCCTATGCCGATCTTGCGTCTGAGAACCGACGCCGGGGATTTTTTGATTTCGAGTATGAATTGTTGGATACTGGCACTTTTGATGACGATCGCTACTTTGATGTCATGATTGAATACGCCAAATCGGACCAGAACGACATACTGGCCAAAATTACGTTGGCCAACCGTGGGCCGGAGGCTGCCAGATGCGTGGCACTGCCCAGCCTTTGGTTCCGCAACACCTGGTCATGGGGTTACGAAAACGGCCCGATGAACGACGCTGCCGGAAAGCCGCACCTAAAACAGATTAAGGGTCCCGCCAACCTTGCCACAGTGGAAATTAAGCATCCGACAGCCGGCGACTATTTTTTGTATGCCGAAAACGCTGATGATCTGATTTTCACAAACAACGAAACCAACTTCGCGCGATTTGACAATTCCCCCAACGATAATCCGTTTGTCAAAGATGCCTTTCACCGCTACCTGGTCAATGGTGAGACAGATGCCGTCAACCCGGATCGGGAAGGCACCAAGGTGGCAGCACTATTTGACGGCGATATCGATCCGGGTCAGTCGCGGACCATTCGGCTGCGGTTGGCCGGCACCCGCCATGAGAAGCCCTTTGAAGAATTCGATGCGATTTTTGCAAAACGTCTGACCGAAGCCGATGAATTTTATAATGCCATCCAAAAGCCGGGCCTGAATGAAGATGAAAAGCGCGCGCAGCGACAAGCCCTGGCCGGCATGCTGTGGACGAAACAATTTTTTTACTACAATATCGAACAATGGCTGCAGGGCGACCCCGGCTTGCCGCCGGTCCCGGAGTCACGCCGCCACGGGCGCAACAGTGAATGGGAGCATCTGAACAACTTCGACATCATCTCCATGCCAGACAAATGGGAGTACCCGTGGTATGCGGCCTGGGACCTGGCATTTCACTGCATTCCACTTGCCCTTGTGGACGCTGATTTTGCCAAACGACAACTCGATCTGATGGCCCGCGAATGGTACATGCACCCGAACGGTGCCCTTCCGGCCTATGAATGGAAATTTGGCGACGTCAACCCTCCGGTGCATGCCTGGGCGGCCTGGCGGGTTTACAAAATCGACGCCAAACAGCAGGGGACAGCCGACCGTGAATTTCTCGAAGGCATATTTCACAAACTGCTGTTGAACTTTACCTGGTGGGTCAACAAAAAGGACGCCGAGGGCAACAATGTTTTCCAGGGAGGATTCCTGGGCCTGGACAACATCAGCGTGTTTGACCGCAGCGCACCGCTGCCCACCGGCGGTCATATCGATCAGTCCGACGGGACCTCGTGGATGGGATTCTACAGCCTGATCATGCTAAAAATCGCCCTGGAGCTGGCCAAAGACAACCCGGTTTATCAGGACACTGCCAGCAAATTTTTTGAGCACTTTCTGCGGATCGCGCGCGCCATGACCGATGATTATCGCGGCGGAATTAGTCTGTGGAACGAAGAAGACAACTTTTTCTATGATGTGTTGCATCTGCCGGACGGCGGCATCGTTCCGCTGAAAGTCCGATCGCTGGTGGGCCTGATGCCGCTGTTGGCGGTGGAAACTCTGGAGCATGAGCTGATTGAAAGCCTGCCGGACTTCAAACGGCGCTTGAACTGGTTTTTTGAAAACCGAATCTATCTGCGGGATAACGGCAACGTGGCCTGTGCCAAATCTCCAGGAGAAAATTCGCGACGATTGCTATCGATCGTCAATCGCGAGCGCCTGATCAAAACGCTAAAGCCGATGCTCGCTGAAAACGAATTTTTATCCGAATACGGTATCCGCTCGGTTTCTAAATTTCACAAGGAAAATCCATATAATTTCTACGTGGACGGCCAGACGCACACCATTAACTATCAGCCGGCCGAGTCTGAAAGCGGGCTGTTCGGTGGAAATTCCAACTGGCGCGGACCGATCTGGTTTCCCATCAACTACCTGTTGATCGAATCCCTGCA